>CAJCHX010000084.1 GCA_903970215.1 Acidobacteriaceae bacterium | reverse complement strand
CCGATGGCGGTGCCGCGCAGAAAGTTCCGGCGATCGGTCCCCGGGGAGTCTGCCGGGCGGGACGGGGTCAATGCGTCCTCCGGACGTCGGTGATGGCGGCGATGGGGGCGAGTAGCTCTACCAGGCCGCCGAAGGCGGAATCGAGTCGCTCGCGGTCGATCTGGGCGAACTCCGAGATCGGTCTGCCCGGGTACTGTGCCGCCAGCTCTCGGGTGATGGTCTCGGCACGGTCGAGCGCTTGTCTGGTCTGCGGCAGTGCGGGGTACCGCGTCGTCAGTAGCGGGGTGAGCCGGTCGATCAGTTGCCGGGTACCGGTGAGGTTGGCCAGGGCGGTGTCGAGCGATGCGTGGGAACCGTGGTCGTCTTCGCCGGTGAGCGTGAATTCGATGGTGTTCTCAGTGATCTCGTGCGCGCGGAGGCCGATCTGCAGGGGGTCGACGGCGATGTTCGGGAAGTCTTTCGTGAGTCCGTCGACGTCGGTCAGTAACGTACGCTCGGCGGCGGCGGGAACGGTGGGGGAGGCCGCCCACAGTGCGGCCTCGACCTGGTGGAAGCCCGTGTCGGGCCCGTTGATCTTGTCGTCCCAGTCGCCGAACGCGTCGTAGGCGGCGCCGAGCGTCTCGTAGCGATGGTGTGCGGCCAGCCAGGCGGTGCGCTGGGAGGCGATGTCGGGCGCGGACGCCAAGGTCCGGACCTGTGCCGCAAGCAGGGGGAGCTGACCGGCGATCCACGCCTGGTAGGCGAGGGTCACCGGGGTGAGGGCCTGAGTCGAGAGCGGGACGACGCCGGCGGCCGTGGCAGGGGGGCCGGTCACCGTGAACGGGTCGCCGGCGATGGCGTCCACCTCGGTGAAGTAGCACTCGAAATGGTAGGTGCCACCGGCGAGACTCACCTGCATCAGCCGCGTCGACGCGGGGCCCACACCTTCGAGTTCGGCGTACACCCTGCGGTCGGGTCCCGCGAGGGTGATCTCGAGCGCGCGGGCCGACCGATTGGTGATCGCGAACACCTGCGCGCCCGACGCGGTGGGCGCTGCGGGTCTCGCGCAGCCGTGGAGCTGCGCGTCCAGAGCCGTAGTGGGCAGGCCGCCGATCGACTGCGTCTGCGCCGGGGGATGCGACCGATCCTGCAGGAGGTATGCGGTGCCGCCGGCCACCGCGACCAGCGCGGCGGCCGCGAACGCTACGGGGGCCACCCACCGGCTCGGGACCTTCACGGGGCTAACCTATCGGCCGGAAGTGGGCATACCGCCTATTTAGGCGTGTTGGTGGCAAGGGTTTCACCGAATGTTCAATTCCCGGCCGGGACCCCGAGCCGTCGGTATCGGTCCATCCGGGCGGACAGCCGGATGTCCTGCGGGATGAGGGACAGTTCGGCCAATGCCTCGCTCAACGCGAGTCCCACGCGGCTGGCGAATTCGGTGGGTTCCAGCGTGGCGTCGGGGCGTTCCGGGATCACCCGGTCCACTATCGAGTCCCGGAGTAGGTCCGCGGAGCGGATCCCCTGTCGGTCGGCCATCTCCGCAGCGTGATCGGCGGAGTGGAACATGACGGCACTGGCTCCCTCCGGCGGCAACGGCGCCAGCCACGCGTGCTGCGCGCAGAGGACCCGATCGGCGGGCAGCATCGCCAAGGCCCCGCCCCCGGTGCCCTGGCCGAGCAGAAGCGAGATGGTCGGGACCGTGAGGTTCACCAGCTCCGCGAGGCAGCGTGCTATCTCGCCGGCGAGGCCGCCCTCCTCGGCCTCGCGGGACAGTGCGGCCCCCCAAGTGTCGATCACCAGTACCAACGGAAGATTCAGGTCTTCGGCGAGGCGCATGCCGCGCCGCGCCGAGCGGAGTGCGGCCGGCCCGAGAAGCGTGCCTGGGCGCACGTTGTCCTGGCCGACGACGATGCAGGGGTAGCCCCGGATGCGAGCCATCGACAGCAGTAGCGAGTGGTCGTTCTCGCCCTCACCCGTGCCGCTGAGCGGCACGTGATCCGTGGCGCTGCAGCGCAACACGAGGCGAACGCCGGGGCGAAGCGGGTCGCGGGTCGCAGCGACCGACTGCCACGCGGGCACGTCGATGGGCGGCGTGGCCAGTTCGTCGCTGCCCACCTGTAGTGCGAGGGGATCCGCTGTCGACTCGCCGGTCATCACGACCAGCGCACGGTGCAGAAGCACCCGCAGGAACCGGACCGGCACGACCCCGTCGATGAGGCCGTGCGCGAAGAGGTTCTCGGCGGTCTGCACGCCGGCCGGAAACGGTTCGCCGTACAGCGTCGCGTAGACCCTGGGGCCGAGGAAGCCGATGGTGGCACCCGGCTCGGCCACCGTCACGTGGCCGAGTGATCCCCATGAGGCGAACACGCCGCCCATGGTCGGATTGCGGAGGTACACCAGATACGGCAGTCCCGATGCCTTGTGTCGGGTCACTGCGACGGTGATCTTGACCATCTGGAGGAAGGCCACGGTGCCCTCCTGCATCCGGGTGCCTCCAGAGGCCGGCGTCGCGAGCAGCGGCAGGCGCAATGCGGTCGCGCGCTCGACGGCGGCGACGATCCGCTCCGCGGCCGCAACGCCCACCGAACCGCCGAGGAAATCGAACTCGCACGCCACCAGCGCCACCCGCCGGCCGCGGATCCGCCCCTCGCCCGTGAGGACTGCCTCGTCGCGCCCGGATCGCTCGCGGGCCCGTGCCAGGTCGGCGGCGTATTCGGGGGACGGATGCGGGTCGACGATGGGCTCGTCCCAGCTCGTGAACGTTCCCCGGTCCAGCACCACGTGGATGAGTTCCTCTGCCGAGGTCGCCATTCCTACAGGTTATCCACGCTGTGGTCCGGTCCGGGGTGGATGCCGCTGGTGGATGCTGCCGGTGGATGCTGCCGTAAACCACCTCCCTCAGCGCCGATACCTCCGATAGCGAGATGACGACGCTGCTGGCGGTGTTTTCCGGCGGCGCTCCGTGGACATCCCGTGGACATCCAGGGGAACATGTCCGGGGAACATGCCGAGGGTGCGGCCCGTTGGACCCTGGCGTGACTGTTCCGAACGTGACCCTCAATAACGGCAAGACCATTCCGCAGCTCGGGTTCGGGGTGTGGCAGGTGCCCG
>CAJCHX010000083.1 GCA_903970215.1 Acidobacteriaceae bacterium | reverse complement strand
AACTCAGGCCAGGGCGAAGCCGACCGCCGCGGCCACGGCCCACGCCAACATTGCGAGCCCCGTCTGCGCCAGGGCAGGGATGAGGCCCGGCCCGCGCGCACCGCGGACAACCGGTAGTGCCGCGCGGACGGCGAGTGGGACGGCTACCAGGGACAGCGCTGCCCAAGGCGTCGCCACCGCGGCGAGGACGAGGGTGAGGATCGTGGGGATCGTGACGAGGGCTGCGAACAGCCTGCGCGTGCGCCTATCGCCGAGGCGGACGGCGAGCGTGATCTTCCCGGACTCGGTGTCGGTGGGGATATCGCGCAGGTTGTTGGCGACCAGCACGGCCGAGCTGTAACAGCCCACGGCGCACGCGGCGAGGACCCCGGCTCCGTCGACCCGGCCCGCCTGCACGAACTGCGTGCCGAGCACCGCCACCAGACCGAAGAACACGAACACCGCGATCTCGCCGAACCCGAGATATCCGTATGGCTTCGAGCCGCCCGTGTAGAACCACGCCCCCGCGACGCACACCAGACCGATCAGGACCAGCCACCACGCGGACGTGAGCGATAGCACCAGGCCCGCGAGGCCCGCCACGCCGAAGCATGCGAACGCCGCGCGCTTGACGGTGCCGGGCGCCGCCACGCCCGCACCCACCAGGCGCAGCGGACCCACGCGATCGTCGTCGGTGCCCCGGACACCGTCGGAGTAATCGTTGGCGAAGTTGACCCCCACGATCAGCGCCAACGACACCAGCAGGGCGAGCAGCGCCTTCCACCAGAGAGCGCCGCCCGCGAAGTCTGCGGCGCCGGTCCCGGCGACCACGGGCGCGATCGCGTTGGGGAGCGTGCGGGGCCGGGCTCCTTCGAGCCACTGCGCGGGGGTTGCCATGGCCCAACCTTATGCACCGCTCCACGGCGGCCGGCGACGGGTCAGAAGGTGTGTTCGGGGCCGGGGCCGGGGATCGATCAGGGGGTGACGATGTTGAAGCCGGGGTCGGGTGCGTCGAGGACGCCGAAGATGCGGCCGAGCGTCCGTGGGTCGCCGTCGATGTGCACGGCATCGGAGTGCGCTGCCCCAGGACCGCGGAGGAGCACGCCGAGCAGGGTGGCGTGGGTCAGGGTGACTGCGGCCTGGGGCTCGGGGAGACCGTCGCCGTCGGTCCGGTCGTAGTGCACCAGCACACCGTTGCGGAGCTCGGTGCGGTGGGTGCGGTGCTCATCGGTGATATGCCAGTCGCACACGACGTGCTCGTTCCAGGCCTTGGGACCGTCGATGCGGAGGGCGATGGAGTCGAAGAGTTGGTCGATGGTCAGGGCTTCCAGCACGGTGGGCGCGTTGGCGCGGGTCGGGGTGCCGGTGTTGCCGTTGCGTAGCTCGTGGGCGCCGGTGAGGTAGAAGTTGCGCCAGGTGGCGTTCTCGGCGCCGTAGCCGAGTTGCTCGAACGTGTCGGCCTGCAGCTCCTTGGCCGCGGTGTTGTCCGGGTCGGCGAAGATCACGTAGTTCACCACCTGCGCGACCCAGCGGTAGTCACCGTCGTCGTACGCGGCGCGCGCCTTGCGCAGTACCTCGTCGGCGCCGCCCATGAACTCCACGTGCCGCTTGCCGGATTCCACCGGTGGGTGCTCCCACAGGTGCGCCGGGTTGCCGTCGAACCAGCCCATGTAGCGCTGGTAGATGGCTTTGACGTTGTGGCTCACGGAGCCGTAGTAGCCATGGGTGTTCCAGGCGGCTGAAACGGCGGGCGGGAGTTGCAGGTCCTCGGCGATCTCGATGCCGGTGAAGCCCTGGTTGATCCGCCGCAGTGTCTGGTCGTGCAGGTATCCGTACAGATCGCGCTGCACCGACAGGAACTCCAACAGCTGCTCGGTGCCCCAGGTCGGCCAATGATGCGATGCGAACACGACGTCGGCGTTGCGGGCGAACAGGTTGATCGCCTCGGTGAGGTACTGCGACCACACGTGCGGATCGCGCACCAACGCGCCGCGGAGAGTGAGCAGGTTGTGCAGAGTGTGGGTGGCGTTCTCCGCCATGCACAGCGCGCGCTTGTCGGGGAAGTAGAAGTTCATCTCCGACGGCGCCTCGGTGCCAGGGGTGATCTGGAAGACGATCCGCACCCCGTCGATGGTCTCCTCCTGACCCGTGTGCGTGACGTCGTGGGTCGGAGCGACCAGGCTGACGGTGCCGGTCGACGTGGTCTGACCTAGGCCGGCGCCGACCTGCCCCCGCGGCCCGCGCGGGAGAGAGGCGCCGTACATGTAGGCGGAGCGGCGCGCCATCGCGGTGCCCGCGTACACGTTCTCGGCTACCGCGTGCTCCAGGAATCCGGCCGGTGCCAGCACCGGGCAGCGGCCGGATTCGACGTCGTCCAGCGTGATCACGCCGAGCGCGCCACCGAAGTGGTCGACGTGGGAGTGGGTGTAGATCAGACCGGTGACCGGCCGGTCGCCGCGGTGAGCGCGATACAGCGCCAGTCCTGCGGCAGCGGTCTGGGTGGAGATCAGGGGGTCGATCACGATGACCCCCTTGTCGCCCTCGATGATGGTCATGTTCGACAGGTCCACGCCGCGGATCTGGTAGATCCCGTCGGTCACCTCGAACAGCCCCTGCTCGATCACCAGGCCCGACTGGCGCCACAGGCTCGGATGCACCGAGGCCGGACACGACCCGCGCAGGAAGCCGTAGGAATCGTTGTCCCACACGACGTTCCCGTCGGCATCGGTGACCACGCCGGGCTCGAGGGCGGCGACGAAGCCGCGCCGGGCGTCGTCGAAGTCGGCGGTATCTCCGAACGGCAACGCGGCTGCGGCCGCCTGCTGCGCGGCGACGATCTGCGCGCTGGGCTCGGATGCTGCACTCATCTGACGACTCCTGTCGGCTGGTTCGGCTGGCCCTAGCCCGATCCGGTAGCCGCGGGGCGCTCCGGGTGAGCGGACCACTGCGACCACGATCCCGGGTACAGGGCTGCGTCGAAGCCGGCGATCGCCAGGGCGGCGATGTCATGCGCGGCAGTGACGCCCGATCCACAGTAGACGGCGACGTCGGTGCCGTCCGCCACTCCGAGAGCCGCATACCGATGCCGCAGCTCGTCCGGTGACCGGAAATGTCCGTCGGCCGTGAGGTTGCCGGCGGTCGGCGCGCTCACCGCACCGGGGATGTGCCCGGCGCGCGGGTCGATGGGCTCGACCTCGCCCCGGTATCGCTCGGCCGCCCGGGCGTCCACCAGGAGCTCGGTCTCGGTCACCTGATCGATGTCGACCGTCGGGAGGTGCCCGGGGGAGAGGGGCACAGTGCCGGGCGGCGGCACATCGTCGGGGCCGGCCTGCAGCGGGAGCCCGGCGGCGCGCCACGCCCCGAGCGCCCCGTCGAGCAGCACGACGTCGCGAACGCCCGCCCAGCGCAACAGCCACCACGCGCGGGCCGCGGCCTGACCCCCGTTGTCGTCGTAGACGACGACCCTGGAGTCGGTGTGGATCCCCCAACGACGCGCGGCCGCTTGGAGGTCGCCGAGTTCGGGCAGTGGATGCCGGCCGGCGGCGGGCGACGGGCGCCCGGCGAGGTCACCGTCGAGATCGACGTACAACGCGCCCGGGATGTGGCCGTCGAGGTAGCGCTGACGGCCCTGGTCGTCGCCCAGCTGCCAGCGCACGTCGAGCACGACCGGCCTGTCGTGCTGCGCCAGTGCGGCGCTGAGCTCTGCTGCGGTGGTCGTGACGGTCACGGGGTCTCCTCGGGTCAGGGCCGGTCCGGTCACGGCGCTCACCCGTTACAGGATGTCCGTGTCGAGGTCGAGCGTGGTGCGGTCCAGGCGAGCGAGCAGATCGAAGTGCGTGTACGCCTTGGGCAATTCGTAGACGAAGAAGTACCGGGCGGCGGCCCGCTTCCCACGGTGGAACGCGGTATCGGATTCGGTTCCGTCGGAGTGCAGTGTCGCCAGCGCCTGGTCGAGCCACAGCCACGCGACCACGACCTGGCCGACACCGTCGAGGTACGACGTGGCGTTCGCCAGCGAAAGCGCCGGGTCGCCCGTGGTACCGAGAGTCGTGGTGACCTCGACGATCCGCGCTACTGCGGCGCGTAGATCTGTTGCGTGCTCGGCGAAGTCGCCACCGGCTTCGGTGGCTCGAGCCGCCGTGGCCTCGATCCTGCCCAGCAGGGCGGCGAACGACGCGCCACCGTTGGCGGGGACCTTGCGGCCGAGCAGATCCATGCCGTGAATCGCCTTGGCGCCCTCGTGGATCGCGTTGAGACGGTTGTCCCGGTACAGCTGCTCGACGTTGTAGTCGCGGGTGTAGCCGTAGCCGCCGTGGATCTGGATCGCGAGATCGCAAGCGACGGTTCCCCATTCGGCCGGCCAGCTCTTGGTGATCGGCGTCAGCAGGTCGAGTAGATCGGCCGCTGCGGTGCGGTCGGCCTCCGTCGACGCCGTGTGTGCTTCGTCGACCAGGTTCGCGCAGAACAACGCGAGCGCCAGCCCACCCTGCACATAGGCCTTCTGCGCCAACAACATCCGGCGCACGTCGGGGTGCTCGATGATCGGCACCTGGGGGCCTCGCGACCCGATCGTTCGGCCCTGGATCCGCGTCTTCGCGTACTCCAGCGACTGCAGATACGCGCTGTATCCGATGGCCGACGAGGCGAGGCCGACTGCGATGCGAGCCTCGTTCATCATCTGGAACATCTGGATCAGGCCGCGGTTCTCGGTCCCGACGAGGTAGCCGGTGGCGCCGCCACCCTCCTGCGGGAAGGCGCCGCCGCCCAGCGCGAGCAGACAGTTGGTGGTGCCCTTGTTGCCCATCTTGTGATTGAGCGAGACCAGGGCCACGTCGTTCCGGGCGCCCACGGTGCCGTCGTCGGATACGAGGTACTTGGGAACGATGAACAGCGAGATGCCCTTGACCCCGTCGGGAGCCCCAGGAACCTTCGCCAGCACGAGATGGATGATGTTCTCGGCCATCTCGTGGTCGCCGCCGGTGATCCACATCTTGGTGCCGGTGATGCCGTAGGTGCCGTCGGGTCGCGGTTCGGCGCGGGCGGTGATGTCCGACAGCGATGATCCGGCATCGGGTTCGGACAGGCACATGGTGCCGGTGAACCGGCCCTCGATCATCGGCTCCAGGAACCGTGCCTTCTGGTCGGCGGTGCCGAAGGAACGGATCACGTTTCCATTGCCCAGCGTGAGGCCGGCGTACACCACGGTGCTCACGTTGGCCGCCTGCATCCACGCGAACGCCGCCTTGTTGACCGTCGACGGCAGGCCGATGCCGCCCTCGTCAGCGGGCAACTCGCCGAACGTCAACCCCGACTCGGCGACCGCACGCAGCCCCTCGGCCGTTTCGGACAGGGTGGTGGCGGTGCCGTCGGCGGCGATGGTCGGTTCGTGCGCGTCGGCGAGCTTGTAGTGATTCGACAGCTTCTTCACGGAGATCTCGGCCGCCAGATCCAGCGCAGCATCGAACGTCTCCCGCGAGTGATCCGCGAACTCCGGACGCTCGCACAGCTTCTCGACATCGAGCCAGTCGTACAGGAGGAAATCGACGTCGCGCGGATCCAGCAGGGGAATCGGGGCTGAGATGTTGTGCTTCACGGTGCTCCTTATCGAGTCATCGTCACAGATCGTAGGCGTTGTATCGCTCGGGCGAGGGTCCGATCAGAGGCGGGGCTCGATCAGAGCCGGACGTCCAACCGGGCGATGAGTCGCACGGCCACCGGAGCCAGATGCCAGGCGGCGTAGCCCAATCGGGACTCCGCGCCCACCAGCACCACCGGCTTGTTCGCGCCGATGCTGCTCACGATCACCCGCGCTGCCCGCTCAGGAGTGTAGTTGCGCAGCGAGTACGCCTTGGCGGCCCGCTGCCGCGACCGATCCTGTTCGGCGTCCGAGGCGCCCGCGTACACGGTGGACTTCGCGATATCCGTGTTCACGAAGCCGGGGCACACAGCGCTCACCTGGATCCGCTGGTCGGCGAGGTCGGCCCGCGCCGATTCGGTGAAGCCCAGCACCGCGGCCTTGGTGGTCGAGTAGGCGACCATGGCCTTGCTCGGCAGGAACGCCGAGGCGGATGCCAGGTTGAGGATCACACCGCCCTCGCCGCGTCGCACCATCTGCCCGCCGAACAGCGTGGTGCCGGCGATCACCGACCGCAGGTTGATGTCGATGATCCGGTCCCAGTTGGCGGCGTCGGTCTCCAGCAGCCGCCCGGCCATGCCGATCCCGGCGTTGTTCACCAGGATGTCCACGGCGCCGAACAGAGCCTCGACCTCGTCGGCGAGCCCCGCCAGCGCCGCCCGGTCGGTCACGTCGACGGCGCGGGGCAGAGCCTGTGCGCCAGCGGCCTCGACGCCGGCGACGGTGGCTGCCATGCGGTCGAGCGACAGGTCCGCGAGGATCACGGCGGTCGCGCCACGGCGGGCCAGCTCGATCGACGTCGCGCGCCCGATGCCCGCGCCCGCGCCGGTGACGAGGGCGACACGGCCGCGGATGGGGTCCCGACGTCGGCCGAGCGCCGTTCGGGCCGTGGCGGAGACGACATCGATGATCGCGGTCATGCGGCCGCCGCCCGGGCTGCGGGGGAGGTGGCGAGATAGGCCACGGCCTGTGCCGTGGAGCCGATCGACGCCGGGTCGAAGGACGGCTTGAAGTAGAGGAGCGTGTACTTCACCACGGTCCGGATCTTGGGCAGGAGATTGCGGTGGCTGCCCTTGAAGTACTCCCACCACAGCCGCGGGTAGGACAGGTGCAGGTCGGGATCGGCGTCGCACATGAACCGCGCCTCGCGATGCAATAGCGCCAAGAGGCAGACGACTATCACCACCATCGCCCTGCACCGGTGGAAGTAGCCGGGATCGAAGTAGTTGGCGACGTCGTGGGCGACGCTTCGGTGCTCGACCTCCTCGGCGCCGTGCCACCGGCAGATGTCCGCCATCGTCGGGTCCACGTCGTATCGGTCCCACGCGCTGTTGAGGACGAAGTCGCCCAGGATGGCGGTGTAGTGCTCGATGGCCGCGATCAGCCACAGCCGCTGCACCATGTCGTTGTACCTGGCTTTGTCGGAGTGCTGCGAGCGGGGCGCGAGGATCTTTCGGAAGATGTATTCGGCCTGTCGCAGCGCGGGCCCAGTGTCGATGCCGCGCGCCTCGAGGAACTCGCCCACCGCTTTGTCGTGCGATTCGGCGTGCATGGCCTCCTGGCCGATGAAACCGCGCATGGTGCGGGCGAGGTCCTCGTCTTTGACGAAGGGGAGGGCCTCGTTGTAGACCTCGCAGAACCAGCGCTCGCCCTCAGGTAGGAGCAGGTGCAGGATGCACACCATGTCGGATACGGCGGGCTGTCCCTTGATCCAGTGCAGCGGGGTCTCAGACCAGTCGAAGACCACGTTCCGCGCGTGCAGTTCGACGCCCGCGGGCTCGAGATCGGACCGGTGTTTTGTCGACTTGCTCATTGAATAGTCCTGTCCGGATTGTGAATTCACGCGAAGGCGTAGTCGGTGAGCGGGAACCGGTGTGCCTCGCGCCGAGCGGAGACGACCGAACTGGGGCGCAGGAGCGTCGCCTCGCCGTGCGGATCGAAGTAGTAGCTGTGCGAGCCCGCGCAGCTGCCGAGTTGGAACACCGAACGCTCGAGGCGGTGGCTCATGTCCTCGAGGAACCGATCATTGGCCTCGTCTGTGACCTCGACGGTGGTGGCGCCGCGCCGGTCGGCCTCCTCGAACAGCCTGCGGAGCAACACCATCTGCGCCTCGATGGTCCAGAAGTACGACAGACCGGTGTACGAGTACGGGCTGTGCAACGAGAAGAAGTTGGGGAAGCGCGGCACCGAAATGCCCTCATACGCCTGGAATCGGTTGTCCCGCCACCACTTCCCGAGGTTCCGACCATCGCGGCCGATCACCTCGATGGCGGGGAAGTTCTTCTCCCACAGCGAGAATCCGGTAGCCAGCACCAGGACGTCCAATTCGGTGACGGTGCCGTCGGCGGTCACGATGCCCTCGGGCCGCACCTCGGTGATGGTGTCGGTGTTCAACGTGACGTCGTCCCGGCCGAACGTGGGGAAGTAGCTGTTCGAGAACGTGGGCCGCTTGCAGCCGAACGAGTAGGTCGGGGTGAGGGCGCGGCGGGTCTTGCGGTCGCGCACCTGGGTGAACATGTGCGCCTTGGCGAGCAGCGCGGCGAACGAGTTGAAGCCGCGGCCGTACTTGAAGTTGAGCACCCCCACCGTCGAGAGGATCTCGAGGACCGTGGCGTTGGCCAGGCGTGCCGCCTGCTGCGTCGCGGGCACCTTCGCGAACACGCCACGTGCCCAGGTGGGGACCGGGAAGTCGACCTTGGGTACCACCCAGATCGGCGTGCGCTGGAACACCGTGAGATGCCCGGCGCGCTTCGCGAGCTCCGGGACCAGCTGGACGCCGGTGGCGCCGGTGCCGATGATGCCGATGCGGCGGCCGTCGAGCTCGGCGGAATCGTCCCACTTCGCACTGTGGATCACCGTGCCGGCGAACGACTCGATGCCAGGGATGTCGGGCAGCTTGGGCTGAGACAGGAAGCCCGTGGCGGTGATCAGGTACTTGGTACGCAGCGTCGTCGTCTCCGTCGCTCCGGCCCCGGCCCCGGCCCCGGCTCCGGCTTCGGCCACCGTGACCACCCACTCGGATGCGTCCTCGTCCCAGACGGCGCCGGTCGCCTCGACGCCGAACCGCATGTGGCGCCGAAGGTCGTACTTGTCGGCGACATGCGTCGCGTACGCCTTCAGCTCGGACCCGGGGGCGTACAGCCGGGACCAATCCGGGTTCGGCTCGAACGAGTACGAGTAGGTGACCGACGCGATGTCCACGGCCAGCCCGGGGTAGCGATTGACGTGCCAGGTACCGCCCAGATCGTCCTCGCGCTCGAGGATCACGATGTCGTCGCGACCCATTCGCTTGAGTTCGATCGCTGCACCCATGCCGCCGAATCCGGCACCGATGATGATCACGTCGTGGGTCATAACTCGGTCGACTCCTTTGTCGATGGGGCCCGTCGTGCGGGCTGAGCGCCCAGATCGCGGGCGGTCCGAACGGGCACGTCACTCTCAGAATGACATGTCATTCCGCGACAGTACCGCGGACTGGACCCGCTACGCTAGTGCGCATGGCAACGCCGATACAGACGCCGAATCGGGCGAGGACGCAGACGAGGGCGTCGTCGCGCGGGACCGAACTCGGAGAGGCGATCGTCGCCACGGCGTTCGACGAGTTCGCACAGCGGGGCTACCACAACACGGCGATCGCGGACATCGCGCGGCGCCTCGGCATCGGGCACGGCACCTTCTATCGGTATTTCGAGAACAAACGGGACATCCTCGACCACGTGGTATCCGACACGGTCGAGAAGATCTCCGAGGTCCTCACCGAGCAGGAGGCCCCCGACCAGGCGACGACGCTGGAGGAGTACCGGGAGCAGTCGGACCGGATCGGCCGGGCGTTGCAGGAGATCTTCCTCGCCGATCAGAGGCTCATCCGGATCCTGATGTTCGAGTCGACGGGGATCGACCGCGAGCTCACCGAACGACTGACCGGGCTCCTGGACACCGCGGCCACACTGACGATGGAGTATCTGGACAGCGGAGTGGATCGGGGATTCCTGCGCGCCGATCTGGACACCGAGAACACGGCGCGGGCGATCAACGGAATGATCCTGGCGGGCGCGATCCACGGCCTCAACGCCCCGGAGATCGTGGACTCGTTTCCGGCAGCCGTCTCCACGTTGATCTTCGGGTCCATCGCCGCCGAGTCCCGGTGACCACAGGGGACCCGTCGGGGTCTCGCGATGGAGCTCACCCGGCCCCGGCCGCCCAGCGCGGGTCCCGCGCGCTGCAACTGCGCCGCAGCGCCCAGCTCGGCGGGGTGGCGGCGCGGAACGC
>CAJCHX010000082.1 GCA_903970215.1 Acidobacteriaceae bacterium | reverse complement strand
TCCGGCTCCGGTTCCGCCGCCGTACCCGCCGGTCGCGCCGCCGTAACCATTCGTTCCGGTCCCGCGGCGCGGGCGCGGCACGGTCGTCGTGTAGCCATCGCCGTTGCCGTCACCCTGACCGTCGGTGCTGCCAGGCGGCGTGAAGCCCGGGAACGTGGGGAACGGCACGCCCGGCAGACCCGGGATGGTCCGGGTGGCAGACGTGGAGCCGTCACCTGAGTCCGCGTCCGACGACGACCCGTCGCCGCTGGGGTACCGGCCGAAACTGCGGTCCCGGCTGGCGGACGACGTGGTGGTCTCGACCGGAATACCCGCTTGGCCACCGATCTCGCCGGGCGTCGGGAAGGTCTCGTCGTCGGTGCCGGCCAGCGCTCCGTCCATCGTGTCCTTCCAGATGTCGGACGGGATCTGGGAGCCGTAGATGATGCCGCCCCACTCGTTGGTGATGGCCGACCCGTCGTCCGCGCCCACCCAGACCGCGGTGGACAACGACGGGGTGAACCCGACCATCCACGCGTCCTTGTTCTGCCCGGTGTCCTTGTACTGCGCGGTACCGGTCTTGGCAGCGGACAACCGCCCGTCGGCCAGGTTGTGACCGTTCGAGTAGCCGGCGATCGGCACCATCGCGGCGGTCGTGTTGTTGGCGACATCAGCGCTGAACACCCGCTGGCCCGGGTCGGTGCCGCGGTCGAGGAGCACCCGTCCGTCTGCCGCCACGACCTTCTCGATCAGGTGCGGCTTCCGGTAGATGCCACTCGCGGCGATGGTCGCGTACGCCGACGCCATGTCGAGCGGGCGGACCAGGTACTGACCGAGGACGACGCCACCCTGGACGCTGCCGTCCGGCTGCTGCAGCGTGTGGGCGATGTTGCCGAAGCTCTCGGCCACGCCGGCCTTGTGCGCCATGTCGGCCACGGCCTGAGCCTGGCCGTTGAGGTCGAGCATCAGCCGGTAGTAGACCGTGTTGAGCGACATCTTCAGCGCAGTCGCGAGGTTGCAGCTACCGCACGACTCACCGTCGGAGTTGGTCACCCGCACACCCGTGGCCTGCAGCGGCGCCGACGAGTAGACCCGCGACAGTGGGATCCCCTGCTGCAGCGCAGCGAGCAGAGCGAACACCTTGAACGACGACCCCGTCTGCAACCCGGCCTGCACCCGGTCGTAACCGTTGCCGTCGTCACCGCCGTAGTAGGCCGAGATGCCGCCGGTCTTCGGATCCACCGAGACCACCGCCGTGCGCAGCTTCTTGGGCTCGCCCTGCAGGTCACTGTGCGCAGCCTTGACCGCGGCGGCCTGCGCCTGCGGGTCGATCGTCGTGGTGATCTGGAGGCCTTGCGTGTTGAGATCCTGTTCCGAGATCCCCGCGTCCTTGAGCTCCTGCAGCACCTGGTTCTTGATCAGGCCGTTGGGGCCGTTGGAGAGGTCGTCCGCCTGCATCAGCGAGCCGGGGGCGATCGTCCTGGGGAACTTCTCCCCGTCGCGGGTGTCCTTCTGCAGCGTCCCCATGCTCACCATGCCGTCGAGCACCCAGTTCCAGCGCGACAGCGCGGCGTCGGGTGTGACCGCCGGGTCGTAGTACGACGGGGAGCGCACCACGGCGGCGAGCAGCGCCGACTGCGACACCGTGAGGTTCTTCGCCGGGATGTTGAAGTAGGCCCTCGCGGCCGCTTCCAGCCCGTACGCGTTCCGGCCGAAATAGATCGTGTTGAGGTAGGCGGCCATGATCTCGTCCTTGGACCAGCTCCGCGACATCTTGGTGGAGATGATCAGCTCGCGCCATTTGCGGGTGAGCGAGTGCTCGTCACCGACCAGCGCGTTCTTCACGTATTGCTGGGTGATCGTCGACCCACCGCCGGCGTCGTCGCTCCCCCCGACACCCGGCACGCGGTCCCACGCCGCCCGCGCAAAGCCGGTGACCGAGAAGCCCGGGTTGGTCATGAACGACCGGTCCTCGGCCGCCATCACGGCGTCCTTCATCGACTGCGGGATCTGGTCCGGGGCGATGTCGGTGCGATTGCCCTCGGGCGGGATGACTCTGGCGAGGACGGTCTTGCCGTCCTTGTCGAAGATGGTCGCCACCTGATTGGTGCGCAGCGCGCCGGGCTCCGGCACGTCTGCACGGACGTAGCCGATGGCGAACGCGATCACCGCGAGCACCAGGATCAGTGCGGCGGCCGCCACGCCGCCGACGAATACTCGTCGGACAATCCTCACAGCGCCTGCTCTCCTCCACGGCGGGACGTGGCCCCCCGCTCCGTCGTCACCGTCGCCGGGGCCGCCACCGTCACCGTCGTCCGGCCCGTCGGGTCCGCCCGGGCCGCCACCGCCCGGTCCGCCTGCGGTAGGCCCGTCGTCGCTGTGCCGGCCGCCGGGGGTCGAGTGCGCGATCGCGGCGGCAGCGGCTGCCGCCGCGGGTACCTGCGGGCCGTCCTGTGCCGCGATCCGGTCGAGGTCCGGCACCTGGTCACGGACCGCGGGCTGGATCCGGGTCGCGTCGTCGTTACCCGCGAAGCCGCCCGCGACCTGGTCGGCGAGCTCGCGCGGGTCGACGGGGCGGCCGGACAGCGGTTGGTAGGCGGTGTGCGCGCCGTACGCCGGGGGTTGGGGCACCGTCCGCGGGGCGGGCGGTTCGGGCGCTGTCCGCGGGCCGGGCGGTTCGGGCGCTGTCCGCGGGGCGGGCGGTTCGGCCGCTGTCCGCGGTGGCGCCGACGGAGTCACGCGCGGCAGGTGCACGGACGTATCGCCGAGATCCGGCTGCGGCGGAACCGGGATGCCGGTGCGCGCACGCCGCCGACGAGGGTCCGCGCCGCCACCGAGTGCGTCGGTGCCACCGGGTTGGTCGAGGTGGTCACCGTCCGTGCCGCCCGGGTTTGTCACAGATCTCTTCTCCAGTCGTTCGTCTTCTCGCGTCGTCCGCGACTCCAGTCCGGCCCCCGCGTCCGCGCAGTGGTCACCGTCTGCCGGAGCCGGCCGCTCGCCTGCGCTTGCGAGGCGTCGGCACGCGGCCGGTCACATAGGACTGAACCAGATGATTCCAGTTGCAGGTCCTACACACCTCAACGACATGCACGGAGAACTCGGTCCGGCTGTCGGCCAACTCGGCGATCTCCACCTCGTTCCGGGCCGATCCGGCCACCGGGCCGAGCGAGTCGCCGAACACCCACGAGGTGAGGGTCAGCTGCTCTTTACGGCAGATCGGACAGAGTACCTCGCTGGGAACACCGTGGAACTTCGCGGCGCGCAGAAGGTAGGGGTCTGCGTCGCACACCGACTTCACAGCCGTGCGACCGGCGTGTACTGCCGCGAGCAGCGATCTCCGCTGCAACGCGTAGTCCACGACCTGTCTCTGCGTGCGCACGCGGACAAGCGTACGTGGACACCCTTGCGCTTGCCTGATCGCCGGTTTCCGTTCACTTCCCGGCTACCTCGAGGTATGGTCCTTTATATCGGCTCGATACAACCGCCGATCACATGAGGTCGATAGGTTCACATCGGCTGGACGAGAGAAGCGTCCGATGGCCTATCACGGAGGAGGTGGCGGTGCTCGAGTTCGCAGTTCTGGGCCTGCTGCTGGAGTCTCCGATGCACGGCTACGAGATCCGCAAACGGCTCACGGAACTGCTGGGGCCGTTCCGTGCCTTCTCGTACGGATCGCTGTACCCCGCCCTGCGCCGCATGCAGGACGGGGGCCTGATCAGCGAGGAGGAGGGGCCCGTGATCAAGAAGCGGCGGGCCCGGCGCGTCTACCGCATCACGCCGGAAGGGCGGGCGCGGTTCGCGGCCCTGGTCGTCGACACGGGTCCGCAGAACTACACGGACGACGGATTCGGCGTGCACCTCGCGTTCTTCAACAGCACTCCCGCACAGGCTCGGCTGCGCATCCTCGAGGGTCGCCGCCGGCAGGTGGAGGAACGCCGCGAAGAACTGCGCCGGACCATCGAGTCGCGCGGGCCGGGCGAGAAGTACACCCGGCAGCTCCACCAGCTGAGCCTCGAGACCAGCGAGCGAGAAGTCCGTTGGCTCAACGAACTGATCGCAGCGGAAACCCGATCGGCTTCCGCCGAACCATCAACACAGTCGGCATCGGCCGAATCATTCACACCCACAGAAGGGGAATCCAACGATGTCTGACACGAACAAGGTTCGCGTTGCGATCGTCGGCGTCGGCAACTGCGCGTCGTCGCTGGTGCAGGGCGTCCACTACTACCGCGATGCCGACGAGACCAAGACCGTCCCGGGCCTGATGCACGTCAAGTTCGGTCCGTACCACGTCCGCGACATCGAGTTCGTCGCCGCGTTCGACGTCGACGGCAAGAAGGTCGGCTTCGACCTCGCCGATGCGATCTACGCCTCCGAGAACAACACGATCAAGATCGCCGACGTGCCGCCCACCGGCATCACGGTGCAACGCGGCCACACGCTCGACGGCCTGGGCAAGTACTACCGCCAGACCATCGAGGAGGCCCCGGGCGACGGAGTCGACGTCGTGCAGGTGCTCAAGGACGCCGAGGTCGACGTGCTGGTGTCGTACCTGCCGGTGGGCTCGGACGATGCCGACAAGTTCTACGCGCAGTGCGCGATCGACGCGGGCGTCGCCTTCGTCAACGCCCTGCCGGTCTTCATCGCCTCCGACCCCGTGTGGGCGCAGAAGTTCACCGACGCGGGCGTCCCGATCGTCGGCGACGACATCAAGTCGCAGGTCGGCGCAACCATCACGCACCGCGTCATGGCCAAGCTGTTCGAAGACCGCGGCGTCCGGCTGGACCGTACGTACCAGCTCAACGTCGGCGGCAACATGGACTTCAAGAACATGCTCGAGCGGGAGCGCCTCGAGTCGAAGAAGGTCTCCAAGACGCAGGCCGTGACGTCGAACCTGACGTCGAGCCCGCTGGCCGGCAAGGTCTCCGACCACAACGTGCACATCGGCCCGTCGGACCACGTGGCCTGGCTGGACGACCGCAAGTGGGCGTACGTGCGGCTCGAGGGCAGCGCGTTCGGCGAGGTGCCGCTCAACCTGGAGTACAAGCTCGAGGTGTGGGACTCCCCCAACTCGGCCGGCATCATCATCGACGCGGTGCGTGCGGCGAAGATCGCCAAGGACCGCGGCATCGGCGGACCCGTCATCCCCGCTTCGGCCTACCTGATGAAGTCGCCGCCCAAGCAGATCGCCGACGACATCGCTCGCCAGCAGCTCGAAGCGTTCATCATCGGCGCGGAGTAGCAGGCGAGACCTCGAGGCCGCGTCCGGAGCGATCCGGGCGCGGCCTTTGCGCTATCCAGCGATCTTGCGGGTGCGCTGGTAGAGGCCGGCGATCAGCAGGACGAACAGGACGACGCCGATCAGTTCGGCCCAGTTCGCGAAGCCGTCCGGGATGCCGAGCCAGTTCTGGTTGTTCGTACCCGCGACGATCGCCGCCACGATCACGCCGCAGATGCTCTCACCCACGATCAGACCGGTCGCGAGCAGCACGCCCAGCCGCTTCTTCGACTCGGCACCCTCGCCGGAGCGGTCGGCCCGGCGGTTGTACCAGTGCCCGATCAACGCGCCGATCGGGATCATCAGCGTCACGCTCATCGGCAGATACATGCCCATTCCTACCGCCAGCGGCGGCAGCCGGAAGCGCGTGGTGCGGGCGAGCACCTCGTCGATCGCGATCACCACGGCACCGATCGCGACGCCGAGCCAGATCAACCCCCAGTTCAGGCTGCTGCCGAGGACGCCCTTCGCGAGCGTCGACATCAGCGTCGCCTGCGGCGCCGCAAGCGCATTGGGACCGGCGCCGGCCATCCCCGCGAAGCCGTAGGAGTGGTACATGACACCCAACACCGGCGGGATCACGAGCGACCCGAACACGACGCCGATCACGAGCGCGGCCTGCTGCTTCCACGGCGTCGCGCCGACCAGCTGGCCCGTCTTGAGGTCCTGCAGATTGTCGTTCGAGATGGTCGCCACACCGAAGATCACCGAGGCGGTGAACAGTGTGTACGCGATCAACGCGGGGGTGTCCGAGCCGGCGTGGCCGGAGACGGCCTTGATCAGCAGCGCCGCGAACAGCACGACCAGGATCCCCACGCCCGAGATGGGGCTGTTCGACGACCCGATCAGCCCGGCCATGTAGCCGCACACCGACGCGACGAAGAGACCGATGACCAGGGTCAGGATCAGGCTCACGGTGATGATCCCCGCCGCGTGGCCACGCAGCGGCGAATCCTTGACGAACGAATAGAGCAGCAACCAGATCGGGATCAGGGACACCAGGATGACGGCGCCGACGATGGCGATGGGGACGTCCCGTTCGGTGATGTCCACATCCTCGCCGGCGCCGCGCCTCCGAGCCGATTGCGCCGCAGCGAGGATGCCCTTGATGATCGGGCCGATCACTTTCAGCAGGGTCCAGACCGCGGCGACTGCGATCGCGCCGGCTCCGATCAGCCGGACCTCCGACGAGAACACGTGGCTCACCGTGTCGCCGATCGCGCCGCCGTGCGGGAAGCTGCCCGAGGAGCGGATCGGCAGCAGGAACGCGAACGAGATCACCAATCCGACGACCATCGCGATACCCACCGTGAGACCGACCAGGTGCCCCACGCCCACCAGCGCCGCCGACAGGCCGAGCGACACGATGGTGCCGCCCGAACCGATGCGGAGCACACCGCCCAGAACACTCCGCGAAGTCTGCACATCGCCCAACTCGGCGGCGGCGACCTTCACCGAGCCGAGCAGGTAGTAGAACGCGGACCCGATCGTGCCCAGCAGGATCACGAGGACGCCCTTGCGGTTCTCCTCGGCGCCCTCCGCGGAGTCGCCCAGTTTGAGCACCTCGGCCGCCGCGACGCCCTCGGGGAACGGCAGGTCCGAGCCGGTCACCAGCGCCCGTCGAAGCGGGATCGAGTACATGACGCCGAGGACACCGCCCACCGCACACACTGCGGCCGTGGTCCAGTACGGAAAACCGCTCCAGTAGCCGATCATGATGAGGCCGGGCAGCACGAAGATGATCGCCGACAGCGTGCCCGCGGCGGATGCGATGGTCTGAACGATGTTGTTCTCCACCACCGCGTGGTTGGCGCGGAAGAAGAACTTGAGCGCAGCCATCGAGATCACGGCCGCTGGGATCGAGGTCGCGAAGGTCAGGCCCACTTTGAGGCCTAGGAAGACGTTCGCGGCGGTGAATACGAGCGTGATGAGTCCGCCGAGGATCACTCCGCGGACCGTCAGCTCACGGACACCGGACAGGGTTGGGGCCGACGTGGACATGGGTCACCTTCTTCGCCGACATAGTGACAGGTGCTGTGAACCTTAGGTGGCACACACCGACTGCGCGCGCATTCCCCGGGAGCCGCCTGCGAATCGTCGGGACTAGGGTCGCGATGTGAGGTTCGGCATCATCATCCTGCCCCAGTACACCTGGCCCGAGACCCGTCGGCGATGGACCACCGCCGAGGCGCTCGGCTTCGACCACGCCTGGACCTACGACCACCTCTCGTGGCGGTCCCTGGCCGACCAGCCATGGGGCGCCACCGTGCCGACGCTCGTGGGTGCGGCGCTGGTCACCGAGCGGATTCGGCTGGGCACGTATGTGACATCCCCCAACTTCCGCCATCCCGTGCCGTTCGCGAAGGACCTCGCGACCCTCGACGAGATGTCCGGCGGGCGCCTGACCCTGTGCATCGGCTC
>CAJCHX010000081.1 GCA_903970215.1 Acidobacteriaceae bacterium | reverse complement strand
TCCGACCCGTACCCGCTGTACGAGTCCGAACTGGAAAAGGTCGTCCGCCGACACGTGCGCCGCGGCACACTCCACGTCCACATTCGAGTGGAGCGACAAGGTTCGGCGGGCGCCCAACCTGATCGAAGCCCAAGCAGTGGTGCAGGAGAAGCCGCTGGGGCTGGGGCATGCGGTGGGTTGTGTCGAGCCGTTCCTGGACGACGACGAGGATGCGATCTCGGTATTGCTGCCCGACGACCTGGTGCTGCCGATCGGCGTCCTCACCACGATGGCCAAGGTGCGCGCGAAGCGCGGCGGCTCGGTGTTGTGCGCGATCGAGGTGCCGAAGGACCGGATCAGTGCATACGGCGTCTTCGATGTCGAGGTGGTGCCCGACGCCACCAATCCGGATGTGCTCAAAGTCAACGGAATGGTGGAGAAGCCGAAGGCCGAGGACGCGCCCTCGAACTACGCGGCGGCCGGCCGCTACCTGCTCGATCGCGCTATCTTCGGCGCGATCGCGCGGGTGGACAAGGGGGCGGGTGGGGAGATCCAGCTCACCGACGCCATCGCACTCCTCATCTCCGAGGGGCACCCCGTGCACGTCGTGGTGCATCGTGGCACCCGACACGACCTCGGAAATCCCGGGGGCTACCTCAAAGCTGCGGTTGACTTGGCGTTGGATCGTGACGACTATGGCCCGGATCTGCGGGCGTGGTTGGAGAAGCGGCTGACGCGCTGAGTGTCGAGCTCGCGCGATCGACGGCACCGGTAGGGGAAGGACAGCGGCCTATGCGCTCTGTGGAGGACCAACTTGCACGGGTGACGGCGGCGGCGGTCGCGCCGCGCCCCGTGCGCGTCGGGATCTCCGAGGCGCAGGGCCTGATGTGCGCGGAGGAGGTCGTGGTCGAGTCGGCATTGCCGGCGTTCGACCAGGCGGCGATCGACGGCTATGCGGTGCGGTCGGTGGACGTCATCGACGCGGGAGCGACCGACGCCGACACCGGCGAACAGATCGTGTTGACGTTGCCCGTGGTCGGGGAGGTGCGGGCGGGTTCCCGCCAGCCGATCCGGCTGCAACCCGGCCAGGCGGTCAAGGTCGAGACCGGTGCACCACTGCCGACGCTGGCCGACGCGGTGCTACCCGAGAAGTGGACCGACGGCGGCCTGTCCAAGGTGCGGGTCGGCCATGCGGTGCGGTCCGGGCAGTATGTCCGGCGCACCGGCGACGACGTGCAGCCGGGCGACGTGGCGGTGCGCCGCGGAACCGTCGTGGGCGCGGCACAGGTCGGTCTGCTGGCGGCCGTCGGACGTGAGCTGGTGTCCGTGCACCCCCGGCCGCGGGTCTCGGTGATCTCGGTGGGGCGCGAGCTGGTGGACATCGACCGGCAGACGGGCGCCGGCCAGGTGTACGACGTGGCGTCGTACGCGCTCGCGGCCGCGGCGCGAGATTGTGGCGCCGAGGTGAACCGGGTGGGCATCGTCACGGGTGAAGCCGCCAAGCTCAAGGACGTGGTGGAAGCGCAGCTGGTCCGGTCAGAGGTGGTGCTGATCACCTCGTCGGTGGGCGGAGTCGCGTCCGACGAGATCGTGGACGCGCTGGCCGACCTGGGAACCCTGGAGATCGAGCGGATCGCGATGCACCCGGCGTCGGTCCAGGGGTTCGGCACCCTCGGATCGGACGCGGTTCCCACGTTCCTGCTCCCCGCGAACCCGATGAGCGCACTGATCGCCTTCGAGGTGATGGTCCGGCCGCTGGTGCGCATCGCGCTGGGCAAGCGGCAACCGATGCGCCGGCTGGTGACCGCCAAGGCTGCCGGGGCGATCGCGTCGCCGGCGGGACGCAAGGGCTACGTGCGTGGCCAACTGATGCGCGACGAGGAGACCGGCGAGTTCATGGTCGTGCCCATCCCGGACAACGGGTCGCACCTGCTGGTGACGCTGGCCGAGGCGAACTGTCTGATCGTGATCGATCCCGAGGTGACGCAGGTACGGGCGGGCGACGATGTGGTGGTCGCCTTCCTGGCGCAGCGCGGCTGACGTGGCACTGTTCGGGGCGCCGTGGCAAGTCGAATTGGGGCCGATGCACACGGCGGCCGGAGTGGTGAAGCTTCGCCCGATCCGCGCGCGTGACGCCTCCGCGTGGTCACGCCTGCGGCTGGCCAACCGGGAGCAACTGCAACCCTGGGAGCCGACGGGCGACATCGACTGGACGCGCCGGCATCAGCCCTCCGCGTGGCCACCGATGTGCGCGACGATGCGGGGACAGGCCCGCGACGGCTCACTGGTGCCGCTGGTCATCGAGGTGAACGGACGCTACGCGGGGCAGATCACCGTGGGGAACATCGTGCGCGGACAGTTGATGAACGCGTGGGTGGGGTACTGGGTGGATTCTGCCGTGACCGGCAAAGGGGTGGCGACGGTGTCGGTGGCCCTGATCCTGGACCACTGCTTCGGCACGCTGGGCTTACACCGGGTCGAGGCGACGGTCCGGCCGGAGAACGGAGCTTCGCGGGCGGTGCTGGCGCGGGTGGGCTTCCGGGAGGAAGGCCTGTTGCAGCGGTACCTGCATGTGGACGGGAGCTGGCACGACCATCTGCTGGTGGGGATGACGGTCGAGGAGGTCGCCGACTCGGTGCTTGCCCGGATAGTCCGCTCCGGACGCGCGTGGTATTGACCTGGTGTTACTGGTGTGATTTATGGGGTTTGTTTCGGCGCGTCTGCCGCACTGTGCACGGTTCTACCCATAGCCTTGGCTGACGACTGAATGAACTACACGAATGTAGTTCGCTGATCAGCTCTCGGAGGGAGTGGGCCCATGCCTACATCGGTGTTGTGGGTGGGGTTGATCGTGGCCTGGCTGGTGGTGTTGGTCCCGATGCTGGTGGCTCGCCACCCCAAGGTCAACTCGGTGACCGACGCGACGCTGTCGACCCGATTGCTGCACCGCGGCGGCTCGGCTCGGCTGCGTCTCAAGCGCAAGGTTCGGCCCGATGCAACGGTGATGGTCGACGCGGACCACGATCCGATCGATGAGGACCTCCTCGACGAGGATTTCGCAGCACGCCGCAGCGATGACCTCGATGAACCCGCGACGGGTTCCGACGATCTCGAGGACTCGCGCGCCTACATCGACTACGACGTCGAGGAGCCGGACGGCCACCTGGGCCTGGACAGCCCGACGATCGAGATCGCGGCTGCAGCGCGCCCCATCGACGCCGCGCCGGTCGACGTCGAGCGCCCGGCGGAGCCGGGGCCCGCGTTCGCCGACGATGTCGCTGCGGTCGAGGACGACGCCGCTGTACTCGAGTACGACGAGCCGGAGGTCGGCTACCAGGCATCCGATGATGCCGACGGTGCTGCGGCCGAGTACGTCGAGGGCGGATACGCGGACGAGGCCGCGCTCGACGACACCGTCGATCCCTACGTCGCTGCCCCGCCGCTCCGACGGCGCGGGGGGTTCGACCCCGAGAACGACGCGCGGATCACGCAGGCCCGGTACCGCTCACGCCAGCGCTTCACCCTGGTCCTCGGCGCGCTCGCGGTGGTAGCACTCGCCGCCGCGGTGTTCAAGGTGCCGTTCGCCTGGTACGGGTTCGGGGCGTTGGTCGGCGTGCTGGTGGTGTACCTCGCGTTCCTGCGGCGGACCGTCCGCATCGAGAGCGAGATCCGCCGGCGCCGGCTGGCCCGGCTCGAGCGGGCACGCCGGGAGCGCGAGCGCGAGGTCGAGGTGGTCGACGGAGTTCCCTCGTACATGCGCAAGTACGGCTGCATCGTGATGGAGATCGACGACGAGGATCCCGCCTTCGACCACATGCCGCGCTACCGTGCTGACGAGTTCGATTTCCTCCGTCCCGACGAGGAGCCTGACCTGCGGCAACCGCTCCCACGGAAGGTCGGTTAACACCCGCGGATCGACACCTGATACGGTGTTCGAGTTCCAAACAAGGGGGCTATAGCGCAGTTGGTAGCGCGCCTCGTTCGCATCGAGGAGGTCAGGGGTTCGATTCCCCTTAGCTCCACCCTTGAAGTCGCAGGTCAGGGCGTGTTCGTTCCCGTTCGATCGCCCGGCTGTGATTATGTTGAATCCCGGGCCTCGGCGCGGTTTTCGTGATGAAATCGGTACGGCATAGATAGGCCGCCGTCGGCGGCTGTGATGGAGGCAACGTGTTTCCTCGCCCGAAATCGGTAACGGCCGCGGCGGTGGTCGCCGTCGCGCTCAGTGTTGTCGCGGCCCCGGTCGCGTCGGCCACGACCCCCGCGGACTGCCGCGCAGCGTACAACTGGATCGAAGCGTTCAAGGGGACCGTCCAGCGGGACAGGGCGGAAGTCCATACCGCTCAGGCCGACGCCGAAAAGATCAGGAGTTTCATTCGCCTATCGAATGATCCCGGCTACCGGCGGGATATTCGAGCGAGCGCCGCCAAGGTTCAGGAGCGGGCCGATCAAGCGCAGGGGCGGCTTTCTCGCGATGTGCAGCGGCTGCATGTCGCCGAGCACGGTTTTCATCAGCGCTGCCGATAGCGGCGTTCGCGCCGGCGTTGTGATGGGACTGCGCGACGGAGGCTGGAGCCGCCGCGACTGGGCGGGTGCGATGGGGGCTGAGCAGCGGCGTTCGGATGTCGCCTGCATCCCTTGAATAAACGATTACCATTTTATGGTTCGAGCGTTACCAGAGATTTCGCTGATTTTTCTATTTACTCAAAAGGTGTTAGTCGGACTCGGTTCGGACATTGCAGCGGTGGTTCTGAAGAATTTGCGCGCACCTGTAACGCGGTCGAGGTGGCCGCCGATACCGGAGCGAACGGGATTTCTGCCCGTCACCCTTCTTGTTTAAAGGAGCAGATACATGAACGCACGCAGGATCGCAGCGGGAAGCGTTGCCGGTCTCGGTCTCGCCGCTGCCGCGCTGGGCATCGGGGCGGGCGCCGCGAACGCTGCCCCCGCAACGCCCGCGGTCACCTACAACCACTGCGGTAACTGGGGTAACTGCGGCGGTTACGGCGGCTACCACGGTGGCTACGGTTACGGCGGCTACCACGGTGGCTACGGCGGCTACCACGGTGGCTACGGCTACGGTGGCTACC
>CAJCHX010000080.1 GCA_903970215.1 Acidobacteriaceae bacterium | reverse complement strand
CCGCGATGTCGTGGAACAGGGGCGCAGCGGACTGTCCGCCGCTGCCGTCCGAGCTGCGCGTGGGTGCGTCCATCATGATGCCGACGACGAATCGCGGGTCGTTCGTGGGCGCGATGCCCGCGAAGGTGATGTTGTACACCGAGTCGTAATAGGTGTGCGTCACCGGGTTCACCTGTTGTGCGGTACCGGTCTTGCCGCTGAGCTGATAGCCCGGGATCACACCCGAACAGGCGGTGCCGCGCTGATTGCCGGTATCGCATTGGAGCGCCGCCCGGAACATGTTCAGCACGGTGTGCGCGGCCTCCGGGGTGATCACCTGGACCCCGTCGGGTTGCGGCGTCTGCTGGTCCGACGCGCCGTCGACGTCCTCGATGATCCGCGGCGGGATGCGCATTCCACTGTTCGCGATGGCCTGGTACATGTCCGTCATCTGTAACAGCGTCATCGACAGACCCTGGCCGATCGGGAGGTTGGCGAAAGTTCCACCGGACCACTGGCTGCGGGCCGGTACATAACCGCCGCTCTCGCCCGGCAGGCCGACGTCGGTGAGCTGCCCGAGCCCGAAGCGGTGCAGGTAGTCCGCATAGCGGTTCTCGCCCACCCGCTCCGCCAGCATCAGCGTGCCCACGTTGGACGACTTCCCGAACACGCCGGCCGTGGTGTACGGCGCGACGCCGTGGACCCAGTCGTCGTGCACCGTGACGCCGGCCAGGTGGATGTCACCGGGCACCTGGAGGACCTCGCTCGGGTTGGACAGGTGGTTGTCGATCACGGCCGAGGCGGTGACGATCTTGTTCACCGATCCCGGTTCGTACGGCGTCGTGACCGACGGGTTGCCCAGCTGCGCGTCGGGCGGGTTGTTCGCCAGTCCGATCGCGGGATTGAACGTGTTGTTGTTCGCCATGGCGAGGACCTCGCCGGTCTTCGCGTCGAGCACCACCGCGCGGACGGCCTTGGCGCCGGACTTGAGGTAGGCCTGCTGCACGGCCTGCTGCACGAAGTACTGGATATCGGAGTCGATGGTGAGCGTGACCTTCGCGCCGTCGACCGCGGGATGCACGTCGCGGGTGCTGCCGGGGATCACCGCGCCGTCGGAGCCTCGGTCGTACACCTCCGAACCGTCCTTGCCGGCCAGCTGCGAGTCCAGCGACGCCTCCAGGCCGATCAGGCCGCGGCCGTCCCAACCGGTGCTGCCGACGATGTTCGCCGCGAGCGAGCCGCCGGGGTAGTTGCGGATCGACTGCCGTTCGGCACCCACTTCGCTGTACTCGTCAGTGATCTCCGAGGCCTTGGCCGGGTCGACGCCGCGGGCGAGGTATACGAACGGGTCGTTGCCGGTGAGCTGGGACAGCAGGGTGTTCTGGTCGACCTGGGAGCCGAGCACCTGCGCGATCTTCTGCGCGATGTCCTTGAGCCGCTGGCTGGGCTCCGGCGCGTGCTGGGGGTCCTTGTTGTACGCCTCCTCCAACTGCTTGCGCACGACCACCGGTTGGAAGGTGAGCGACTTGGCCTCCGTCGTGAACGCGAGCGGCTGACCGTTGCGGTCGACGATCGAGCCGCGGGTGGCCGGCAGCACCTCGTAGACCTCGCGCTGGTCGGCGGCTCGCGCCGACAGTGACGGGGCCTGTACGAACTGCACGACGGCGAGCCACACCGCGATCGCGGTGAAGATCGCGAGGATCAGGGCGCCCCCGAATCGGTTGCGCCGCAGGTAGGTGGTGTCGAGGCTCGTCTGCACCCCGCTATGTATGCGCGCACGCGCCGACGTCGGGCGGGCCGGCCGTGGCGGCCGGTGCATCGACCGGGTCACCGCTGAGCCATGGTCAGGGTCGAGCCGGCCGGCGCCTCAGTCGCCGGGGTCACTGCTGCCGGGGCGGCTGGGGTGCCGGTAGTGGCTGCAGTGCCGGTAGTGGCTGCAGTGCCGCCGCCGGTTCGCAGCGGGTTGGCGGCGCTCGGGGTGGCGGCACCGTTGGAGACGGTCGGGCTCCCGGGATTCATGGTGACCAATTGTTCCCCGAGGGCGCGCGGCTGCCCGGAATTGGCGTCCGTCGGCGTGCCGGACTGGTCGCCGGCCACCGGAGCATTCAGCGGTGCGGGTGCCTTACCGGTGGCTGGGGCGGCCGTCCCGAACATCGTCACCCGACCGCCTCGGCCCTTGATCAGGACCGGGAGAACGCCCGAGGGGATCATGCCCAGCTGCGCCGCCCGTTGCGCCAGGTCGGGGGCACTCTCCCCCGCCTTGACGTCGCGCTCGAGGCTCGCCTTGCGCTCGTCGAGCGCCTGGTTGACGGATGCCTGGCGACTGAGCTCGTACGACTTCTCCGCACTGCCCGTCGATAGGTACAGCGTCATCGCGAGGCCCGCGGCGACGAGGGCGAACACGGCCACCATGAAGGGGATCCGACGCGCCATAGCCACCGGGGCCGATGGGATCCGCGCGACCAGACGGCGCGCGGTGTAGCCACCCTCGCGGTGTCGCCGCAGGGCGCGCTCGCTCGGGGTCTCCTTGACGGCGGCTCCGACTGCCAGCGCAGCCGACGTGGCCTGGCGCCGCCGGTCCCGCCGCTCGATCGCACGCTGCGCTGCGGCGGACCGTCCGCGGCTGCGCCCGTCGCGGGTACGGCCGGCGCGCACCCGATCGACGGAGCCGGCCGCCGAGCCGCGGTCGCCGGTGCGAGGGGCCTTGGTCGTGGTCGTCACGCGTCGCTCCTGTCGATCGGGTTCTGGGCGGGGTCGGGAAGTCGTTGCGCGGCGCGCAGGCGGGCGGGCGCGGCGCGCGGGTTGTCCTCGATCTCGGCTTCTGTCGCCCGTTCGGCGCCCCGGGTGAGCAGCGCAAACGTGGGACCGGTGCCGGGGAGGTCCATCGGGAGACCGACCGGGGTCCTCGACCGCGTGCGTTCGGCGAGCGCGGTCTTGACGATGCGGTCCTCGAGCGACTGGTAGCTCATGAAGACGATCCGCCCATCGGGGGCGAGAAGGTCGAGCGCCTGCGGTACGGCGGCCTCCAGCGACGCGAGTTCGCGGTTCACCTCGATCCGCAGGGCTTGGAAAGTGCGCTTCGCCGGGTGTCCGCCCGTGCGGCGGGCCGGCGCCGGGATCGTTGCATACAGCAGTTCCACGAGGCGGCGGCTGGTGGTGAACGGGGCGCGGGCGCGTTCCCGCACCACCGCTGCGGCGATCTTGGACGCGAATTTCTCCTCGCCGTAGGTGCGTAGGACCCGGGCCAGGTCTCGCGCCTCATACGTGTTGAGGATGTCGGCGGCCGTCAGCGGGTCGGTGGGGTCCATCCGCATGTCGAGCGGTGCGTCCACCGAATATGCGAAGCCGCGGTCGGTCTGGTCGAGCTGCATGGACGACACGCCCAGGTCGAAGAGGACGGCGTGGGCGGCGGGCAGCCCCAGGGAGTCGAGCGCCTCGGCCATACCGTCGTAGCGCGTGTGGACGGCCATGAAGCGGTCCCCGAACGGGGCCAGGCGGGCCGTGGCGGCAGCGATGGCGTGGGTGTCGCGGTCCAGGCCGACGACGGTGAGCTCGGGAAAGGCGCGCAACATCAGCTCGCTGTGCCCGCCGAGGCCCAGGGTGGCGTCGACATAGACCCGGCCGGCGCCATCAGGGGCGACGGCGGGGGTGAACAGGTCGAGCGCGCGGCGCGCCAGGACCGGGACGTGGCCGTATCCGGCGCCCTCGGCCGGTCCGGCCCGATCGACCCCGTCGGCTGCGGGCATGTCTCCTCCGTCGACTGCGTGGCTGACTCATGGGGTGGCCGGGCGATGATCCTTGGTCCCCGCCCGATCCGTACCTGGCGCTGGGGAAGTGCGTCAGGGCCGTTCGGGCGTGGGCCACGAGCCATCGAGTGACCTGCGATACGCGTCGGTTCGGGTCAGAAGATCGACCTGAGAGCCTCCGACTGGGGCTGTGAGTAGTCCTCTTCGTGCGCAGCCTGGTAGGCGTACCAGGCCTCCGCGTCCCAGATCTCCAGGAACTTCCGTGATCCGACGACGACGCACTCTTTGGTGAGTCCGGCATATCGGCGGTGATCCATGGACAGCGTGATCCGGCCCTGGGAGTCGGGACGCTGGTCGTCGGAGCTGGCGAAGAAGTTACGGATGAAGGCGCGGCCGGCCGGGTCTGTCCACTCGATCGCGTCGGCCCTCTCGGAGATGCGTTCGAACTCGGCCTTGGGGTAGACGGTGAGGCTGCGGTCCTGTCCTTTCGTGATGGTCAGCCCCGCCACCAGGTCCTCGCGGTACTTGGCAGGCAGGGTCAGTCGGCCTTTGTCGTCGAGTTTCGGCGTGTAGGTACCCGTGAACGCCACGGCAACCTCCCGCCTCCCCGCTCCCGGGGTGTGTCTGGTTCAGAACCGTCCGGGTCTCCTCACCATTGCGCCCCACTTTACCCCACCATCCGCCACTTTCAACCACATACCGCAGCGTGGCGCCGCCGACTCCAGAAGAATTCCCAGGTCACAGACGCAGTACGGAGTGGGGGAAGTCGTCCCTCCAGCGCGTCGCGCGTCACCACGGCGACGGCAGTGCCGCCACCACGAGCAAGCCGAGAGACCAATGTGACGCACGAGAAGCGCTCGGGACGTACTCGTGGGGGAAAGTGGGGAATCGGGGTGGGGGTGGGGCGAAGTGGGTAGTAGGTGGAGCCACCACGTCGTATCGCTGCGGGGGTCACGCCCGTCGCACACGCCGGGCGGCCCTGGCGTGGGTGTCGGTGGGGACCGTGTCCCCGGTATGCCACCCCGAGGGGACATCGTCCCGGTATGCCACCGCAGTGGATGCACGCGCAGACGACGAAGACCGTCGACCCCACGGGTCGACGGTCTTCGCCTACGCCGGCGCTACCGGCGTGTCAGCTACTCGAACCGGCGGCGGAACCGATCCTCCATGCGGGCGGAGAACGAACGTCCCCCGCTCTTGCCTCGTCGCCCGGGCTTCGGGCCGACCGATCCGTCGGCCTTCACGGCGCCTACCGGCCCCTTGGGAACGCCCGACCACAGCGTGAAGACCAGTGAACCGAACATGAGCAGGAAACCGATGATGCTCACGATCACCTGGAACTGCACCTGCGGCAGCAGGAGTCCCGCGCCGAGCAGGACCAGTCCCACGACGAAACCGACCCCTGCGACAACACGGCGCTTACCCGGAGCCGATCGGATCCGGCTCCCGCGGACGCTCGACGCGAACTTGGGGTCCTCTGCATAGAGCGCGCTCTCGATCTGGTCGAGCATGCGCTGCTCGTGCTCGGAGAGTGGCACGTTCCCCTCCTTTAGCACTCTTGGGGTCGACCTATACCTGCGGAGAATCCGCATCCAACGGATTTCCTACCGTCAATGATACGAGCCTCCGAGGTCACGTACCACTGACCCGACCTAAATCTACTACCCCATGTCGGCGCTGAGGCACAAGGCGACGCGTTATGTCTCACACATCGGCCTTCAGCCCGTCTTCGACCAGGTTGAGAAAGGTCTGCACACGTGCATGCAAGGCCGCGACGTCGCCGACGGTGACGGTGTGACCGGACGCGACCTCCAACGCCGCCACGACGCCGGAGATCTTGGTGAAATACGACACCCATTCAGAGTAGGCAGGCGCCGCCTTCGCCAGCCGGACCCAGGCATTGCGCGACGCGCCACCGCGTCGAGCGCCTGTCTCCCGCTCCGCGAGAACAGCGGCGGCGCCGCGCAGCGCAGCCAGATAGATCTCGCGGTACTGATCCTCGGGGCGTTTCTCGCCTCCGGCCCGCGACAAGAACTGGTCGGCGCGGTCCAGCATGCCGAGCGATCCCCGCCGGGCACCGCGGCCGCTGCGCACCGCATACCCCGATCGCCCGAGCGCCGGGTGCGTTCGGTGCGCCGGAACCGGGTACGCCACCGTCTTCTCTGCCATGTCCGCTCCTTTCGCACCCGCCTGCCGGATTACTCGCACACCCGATGTCTATCGGACGGGTATGACAGGTGGCCGCTTCCGCAGGCTCGTCGCCGGCCGCACCGCACGACGCGACTGATTCGAAAACACCTCGCCGTGATCGAACTTCTATTCGATGACTTCTAATATAGCGTGGGTCTCCGACAGGTCAAGGCCGCAGAGGGGAGGACGGCATGGACTCGGGAATGGACTCCACACCGGTTCCCGACGCCCCCGCCACCGGCGACTACGGGCGTGCCCGAGTCGTCACGCTGTCCCCGCACGACGCCACGCTGTGGCTGCCTGCCGCCCTGGAGATCTACGTGATCGCGATGGGCTACCCGCGCGGCACCGAGAGACACCGAGGCCCGATGTGGCGTGAGCACCTGGGCCGCGACGGCTACGCCGCATTCGGCGCCGTGGTTCCGCTGCCCACCGCTCAAGGCCCGCTCGATCACCTCGTCGGCGTCGCCTACGGATACCGGGGCGACCGCGACCAGTGGTGGAATCAACAACTCCGGATGGGCCTGCGGCAACGCGGCCACCGATCCGCGGACATCGATCGGGTGTCGGCCGATTATTTCGAGCTGACCGAACTGCACGTGCACCCGTCGGCGCAGGGCCACCGCATCGGCGGCCGACTGCTCGCCGCGTTGCTCACCGACCGCCCTGAGCCGCGTGTGCTGCTGTCCACCCCCGAAGTCGAGGGTGAGCGGAATCGGGCGTGGCGCCTGTACCGATCCTTCGGATTCACCGACGTCTTGCGCGACTTCCGGTTCTCCGGCGACCCGCGGCCGTTCGCCGTCCTCGGCCGTCCGCTACCCCTCGAGCCGCTCCTGCTGCCCGGATCCCGGACGTCCGGCCCGTCCCCGGGCACCGGGCGATGACCGTCGAGCTGGACTGCGCCGTCGTCGGTTCCGGCCACAACGCGCTGGTGGGCGCCGCCTACCTGGCCCGCGCCGGACATTCGGTCGCGGTATTCGAACGCGATACCGTGCCCGGCGGCGCGGTGTCCACCATCGAACGGTTCCCCGGCTTCAGGGTCGACCGAGGGTCGTCTGCACACCTGATGATCCGGCACACCGGGATCGTCGAGGACCTCGACCTCGCGCGGTACGGTCTGCGCTACCTCGACTGCGACCCGTGGGCCTTCGCGCCCCCTCCGCCGGGCACCCCCGACGCGCCGGCGATCGTGTTCCGCACCGATCTCGACGCCACGTGCGCGTCGATCGCCCGTGCCTGCGGCGATCGGGACGCCCGGGCGTACCGCCGATTCGTCGGCGATTGGCTCCCGCGCTCCCGCGCGCTGACGGCCGCGTTCGGCGGCGTGCCGTCGGCCGCCCGGCTGGGCCGCGCGTTCTGGCCGGCCCGCGGGCACGACACCGTGGTCGGGATGTCGCACGCCTACCTGCAGTCGGGCGACGCCCTGCTGAACGAGTACTTCGAGGACGAGCGACTTCGGGCCGCACTCGCCTGGTTCGGCTCGCAGTCCGGGCCCGCGATGAGCGAGCCCGGCACCGCACCGATGGTGGGCTTCGCGGCGCTCCTGCACGTGCTTGCGCCCGGGCGCGCGATCGGTGGCAGTGGCGCACTCACATCCGCGTTGCTCCGCCGGCTCGAGGCCGACGGTGCCGCGGTACACCTGGGCGAGCCCGTCACCGCGCTGATCCAAGACGGCGATGCCTGGCAGGTGGAGACCGAGCGGGGCGTAGTCCGCGCCCGCACGGTGCTGGCGGGCACACACATCCTGACCACGCTCGACCTGCTCGCGGCCGGCGGGTTCGACGGC
>CAJCHX010000079.1 GCA_903970215.1 Acidobacteriaceae bacterium | reverse complement strand
GGTGTCGGCGGGGTGGGTGGACGTATCGCCCATCGCCTCGAAGGCGAGCAGGGCGGCCGCAACCACGAGAGGCTGGGTGACGGCCGTGTCGGTGATCTCGTCGGCCTCGGCCACCGTGCCTAGTCGCACGAGATCGAGTCCGGCGATGTCCGACCATGCGCGCAACCGCTCGGCGGCGGCCGGCTGGTCGAGCCATGCCGTCAGCATGCCGGGCTTCTGGGATCCCTGTCCGGGAGCGAGCAATGCAATCACATGTTCTAGGAAACACCGTCCGGCCGCGAAGCGCTGGTGTCGCACGCTGAGAACCTTGAGGGGGCATTTTGTGGGGTTCCCACAAAACCCGGCGCGAACGTGGCCTCAGCTTTACCAGATCGAAATCTCTTACAACTGATCGATGTCTGTCAGCGAATCTGTGACTGAGGTTGTTGGTGTGATCAGAGTGAAGCGATCCGGGTTGGAGTCTGAGAGTCGGCCGATGGTCGCTGCGACGCGCAGGACGAACGCGTCGCGAGGGTTCTGGGGGTCCCGACCCGTGATCTCGGCGATCTTCTTGAGGCGGTATCGGACGGTGTTCGGATGGACGAACAGCTCCCGCGCGCACGACTCGACCGCCCCGCCGGAGTCCAGATAGGCGTCCAGAGTGTCGGACAGCGCCGAGCCCGCGTCCTGGAGCGGCTTGACGAGGAAGTCGTACAGAGTGCGGCTAGCGTGCTTGTCCCCGATCAGGGCGCGCTCGGGGAGTAGTTCCCAGCTGTGCACCGGCCGAGGCGCGCCCGGCCAGCCGGCGACCGCGTTGACACCCGCGATCGCCTCGACCGCGGACGCATGCGCATCCTCGAGGGTGGGGGTGGTGTGTCCGATCACCACGGGGTTGTCGGCGAAGTGCGCCATCAACCCCTGAGTGAACACATCGTGCGTCGAGACCGGTCCGCTCACGATCACCACCAGCTTGGTGCCCTGCACCACGGCGAGCGCGGCGCGGCCGTGCTTCGACGCCGTGTCGTGGATCAGCCCGGCCACCGAGACGTTCTGGTCGGGGGGCGGGGAACCGACGATGACGGTGGCGCGCGCCTGCGGGTCCCAGTTCAGGGCCGCGGCGCGGGACAGCAGGTTGGCGCCGGTGTCGCCGCGGACCACCGCGTCGACCACCAGTGCCTCCATCCGAGAGTCCCATGCACCGCGCGCCTCGGCCGCCGACGCGTAGATGGACGCGGCGGCGAAACCGATCTCGCGGCCGTACCGCAGCACGGCCTCGGTGAGCGCGATCAGTTGCTCCTCGTTGCGGGCGAGCAGCGGCAACCACTTCTCGAAGAACTCCATGGCCACGCGGACCATCTCGACCGTCTGCAGCAGCGACACCCGGCGGGCCAGGTCCTGGGGGACCACCTGGAACGCCTCGACCGTGTATTGGACGTTGCCCTCGGTGTCACCGATCCATTCGACGAAGTTGACCACGGCGGT
>CAJCHX010000078.1 GCA_903970215.1 Acidobacteriaceae bacterium | reverse complement strand
CTGACCGTCGATGCACTGGTGAACCTCGGCGCCCAGACGGTCGTGTCGGACGGGTTCCAGCTGGACCTGCAGCCCGGCAGTGCCGTGGTGGACGCAGCCGGTGGACTCGGCCGGTTCACCGGCTGGTCGGGCCCGACGGTGACCAATCCCGGCGCGGCGCACGCTGCCGCCACCCCCGGTGCGCGGGTCGATGACGACGGGATCGAATTCCAGTCTCCCGTAGACGGCGCGACTCGCCGGATCACCCCCGAATCGGCGGTGCGGACAGCCCACCTGCTGGCGACCGACATCGCGTTCGTCCTCGCGCCGCCGCTGCTCGAGTCGCCGTCGTCGGGCTCTGGCGAGCGGAGCGACGGGGGATCGCGTTCGGCCCGCCAGGCCGTCGACCGGTCCCTGGCGTGGGCGCGGCGCGGTCTCGCGGAGCACAACTGGGAGACGGCGCAGCGACGTGATCACCTCTCCCTGTGGGGCGTGGTGTCGGGCGGCGACAGCGCGGACCTGCGTCGTCGCGCGGCGCGCGAATTGCAAGGCCTGCACGACGAGGACGTCCTGGCTGGCGGGCTCGGCTTCGGCGGCTTCCGCATCGCTGGAATCGGCGCCATCGGCGCCGAGGCCGGTCTGCTCCGGGCCGTCACCGGCGAGCTCAGCGATACCCGTCCGCGCTACCTCCCCGCGGTATCCGACCCCTTGGACGCGTTCGCTGCGTTCGAGGCGGGCGTCGACCTCGTCGACGGCACGGCCCCGGCTCGGTATGCGGCCCGCGGCGTGCTGCTCACGTCCTCGGGTCCGATCATGGTGGGCGACCCCGAGTTCCGCACGGACGCGCGGCCGATCGACCCCGAGGCACCGTCGGCACTGAGCCGCGCTTACCTGCACCACCTGTTCGCGGTCGGCGATCCGCTGGGCGTGACCCTCGCGGCCATCCACAACGAGCGCTACTTCGTGGCGCTGCTCGCCGGCATCCGGCAGGCCGTGCTCGACGGACGCTACTGGGACTTCAAGGCCGACGTCCTGGGGCGGCTGGCCGCCGGCGGTCCCGCCCTGCGCGCTCCCGCCACGACGGGTGCCACCGCCTGGGCCTGACCCACTCGGAAGACACGTCCGCCGCGCCCGATCATCGGGCGCGGCGGACGTGTCTTCGTAGGCTGTGGCTCAGCGAGTGAACAACAGGGCGCGCTTGACCTCTTGGATCGCCTTGGTCACCTGGATACCGCGGGGGCACGCGTCCGTGCAGTTGAAGGTGGTACGGCAGCGCCAAACGCCTTCGGACTCGTTGAGGATGTCGAGACGCTCCTGCGCAGCCTCGTCCCGCGAGTCGAAGATGAAGCGGTGAGCGTTGACGATGGCCGCCGGCCCGAAGTACGAGCCGTCCATCCAGTACACGGGGCAGCTGGTGGTACAGCACGCGCACAGGATGCACTTGGTGGTGTCGTCGAAGCGCGCGCGGTCGGTGGCGGACTGGATCCGCTCGCGAGTGGGCTCGTTGCCCGAGGTGATCAGGTACGGCTTCACGGCGCGGTAGGCGTCGAAGAACGGCTCCATGTCGACCACGAGGTCCTTCTCCACGGGCAGGCCACGGATCGGCTCGACGGTGATCGTGACGTCCTTGCCCTCGCGCAGGAAGTCCTTCATCAGCA
>CAJCHX010000077.1 GCA_903970215.1 Acidobacteriaceae bacterium | reverse complement strand
GGCGAGCCGGGTGAATGCGTCGGCCTTGCCTGTGGACGCGCGGTGTACGAGCCCGATCCGGCGCCCCGGTACAGGTGCAGCGAATCGTGCTGTGGCGAGGTCTGTCCCGCGCAGTTCCACGCCGACCGCGGGTTCGGGTAGCAGGGTGACGCCGAGCCCGCCGGCCACGCACTGGACGATGGTGGACAGCGAAGCTGCACGGGTGTCCTGGAGCGCGGTGGATGCGTCGGTCGCCTGTCGGCACAGGTCGAGCGCCTGGTCCCGGAGACAGTGCCCCTCGTCGAGAAGCAACAACGGCAGGCCGGTGAGGTCGTCGGGGACCAGGTCCGTGCGCCCCGCGAGCGCATGGTCGGCGGGCACCACGAGGACGAAGTCCTCGTCGTAGAACGGGATCTCGATCAGCCCGGGGGTGAGCGTCGGCAGCGCCATCACGGCCGCATCGAGCCGGCCGGTGCGTAGCGCGTCGAGCAGCCGAGCGGTCTGGTCCTCGATGACCGTCACCGCGAGGTCGGGGACGCTGTGGCGCAGAGCGGGCAGCAGTGCCGGCAGCCGGTAGGGCGCCACCGTGGGGATCAGGCCCAACCGCAGGTTTCCGCGCAACTCCCCCGCCACACCGGCGGCCGACGTCACCAGTTCGTGCGCCGACGCCACGATCGCGGAGGCCTGGTCGAGCAACGCGGTTCCGGCGTCGGTGATCAGCACCTTGCGGGTGCTGCGCTCGACCAGTTGCACCCCCAGCCCGGCCTCGAGTGCGGACAGCGATTGCGACAGCGTCGGCTGGCTGACCCCGAGCTTCGTGGCAGCGGTGCCGAAGTGGCGCGCCTGTGCCACTGCGACGAACGCGCGCAGTTGCGCCAAGGTGGGCTGATAGGACTGATCGGCCATACCTATTAGTCTAGTGCAATCCATCACATTTCTTTGCATATCGGACTGGTTCCAGGGCAGGATCGAGCCCGACGGACAAGCCGGTCCTGGGTCTGTACCGAGGCCCCCAACGGACCTCATGATGAAGGAGATATCTTGGCTCTCTTGACGATTGGCGACCAGTTCCCCGCCTTCGACCTCACCGCAGTGATCGGCGGCGACTTGTCGAAGGTCGACGCGCAGCAGCCCGACGACTACTTCACCACCGTCACCAGTAACGACTACGCCGGCAAGTGGAAGATCGTCTTCTTCTGGCCCAAGGACTTCACCTTCGTCTGCCCCACCGAGATCGCGGCGTTCGGCAAGCTCAACGACGAGTTCGCCGACCGTGACGCCCAGGTACTCGGCGCCTCGGTGGACAACGAATTCGTCCACTTCCAGTGGCGCGCACAGCATGAGGACCTCAAGACCCTCCCGTTCCCGATGCTGTCGGATCTGAAGCGCGAACTCGCCGCCGCGACCGGCGTGCTGAACAGCAGCGGCGTCGCCGACCGCGCGACGTTCATCGTCGACCCCGATAACGAGATCCAGTTCGTGTCGGTGACCGCCGGCTCGGTGGGCCGCAACGTCGAAGAGGTACTTCGAGTCCTCGACGCACTGCAGAGCGACGAGCTGTGCGCATGCAACTGGCGCAAGGGCGACCCGACCATCGATGCCGGTGAGCTGCTGAAGGAGAGCGTCTAATCCATGTCGATCGACAACCTGAAGAACGCGGTCCCGGAGTTCGCGAAAGACCTCAAGTTGAACCTGGGCTCGCTGGCCCGCTCGACCGAGCTGTCGGAGCAGCAGCTGTGGGGGACGTTCCTCGCATCGGCCGCCGCGACCCGCAACGCCACAGTGTTGCGCGAGATCGCCGACGCAGCTGCAGACACATTGTCGGCGGAGGCCTACCAGGCCGCGCTGGCAGCAGCGTCGATCATGGGCATGAACAACGTCGCCTACCGGGCGAAGGGCTTTCTCGGTGCCGACTACGCGCAGGTCCGCGTGGGGCTACGGATGAACGTGATCGGCAACCCCGGGGTCGACAAAGCCGACTTCGAGCTGTGGAGCCTGGCCGTGTCGGCGATCAACGGTTGTGAGCACTGCGTCGGCGCGCACGACGAGGTGGTCCGCAAGGCCGGGCTCACCAAGGAGCAGGTGTGGGAGGCCGTCAAGATCGCCGCGACGCTGCAGGGCGTCGCCCAGGCGATCACTGCGGCAGAGACACTGGCCACCGCGTCCGCATGACCTGCGACCGAAGACCAGGACCGCTGTGCCCACCCTGGAACCCGGGCGGGCACAGCGGTGTTTCCCCGGAGCGGTGACCTACCCCCTTCATCGGGCCGCGCTACGGCTCGAGTCGCCCCTCGGCGACGTCGCCCACTCGAATCGACGCCACCACTCGGTATGCAAGGTGGGTACGACAGCGACACATTCAGTCATGCGGCCTGGGTCAGCCGGTCCAGCTCTGCGACATCAGATGATGTCGGGATCCATTGTCCAGCAGCGACATTGGCCTGCACCTGGGCGGCACTGGTCGCCCCCGCGATGACGGACGACACCGTCGGCTGCGCAGCGAGCCCACCGATCGCGACGTCCAGCACCGTCAGGTCGCGCGCGGCGGCGAACGCCTCGAGCGCCTCCACCACGTCGAACGCGGCGTCGGTCAAGGCGGACTGCCGATTCCAGGCGTCCAGGCGGCTACCCGCCGGGGCCGGTTCGCCGCGTCGATACTTGCCGGTCAGCAGCCCGCTCGCCAACGGAAAGTACGGCAGTAGGCCCATATCGTAGGCGCGCAGCGCCGGAACCACATCGGTCTCCACGGACCGGTCGAGCAGACTGTACTCGTTCTGGGCGCTGACGAATCGCTCGAATCCCCTTGTGCGGGCGGTCCACTCGGCGTCGGCGATCTGCCAGCCGGCGAAGTTCGAATGACCGATGTAGCGGACTTTCCCGGCGCGGACCAACTCGTCCAACGCCGACAGCGTCTCCTCGATCGGAGTGAGCGGGTCCGGGCGATGCAGCTGGTACAGATCGATCCAGTCGGTCCGCAACCGGCGCAGCGACGCCTCGACCGCGCGATGGATATAGCGCCGCGAGCCCCGTGCATCCCAGTCCTCACCGTTGTCGCTGCCGCGCCGGCGGACATCGCTGCCGAACTTGGTGGCGATCACCACGTCGTCACGACGCCCCGCGAGCAGCGCGCCGAGCCGTTCCTCCGACGCACCGTACGAGTCGGCGGTGTCGAACAGCGTGATGCCCGCGTCCAATGCCGCATGCACGACTTCGCGGCTGCCCGCCTCGTCGAGCTTCATGCCGAGATTATTGGTCCCCAGACCGATCACCGATACGGCGAGACCTGACCTGCCGACACGTCGAAACCTCATATCCATGCCGTCATCATGCCTAGTGGGTCCGGGTAGCGTGGCACAGATCGGTCACGATTCCCCCGGCCCCGCGACGGTCCAGGTGTCGCCGCCGCGCAGCAGGGCAGCCAGACCGGTGTCCCCGCTGCTCTCGGGCGCCTCGTTCTGCGCGCGCTCGACCTGCGCACGCACCTCGTCGTCGTACACCGGCCGTTGGACCCGGCGGATCACCCCGAACACGGTGTGGCCGAGCGCCTGATCGCTGAGCCGAGCGAGCGCGAAGGCCAACTCGTGGTCTGCCTCGTCATGCACGACGATCGCGTCGGCGGGCGCCTCCGCGGTCGGCGCGACCGCCAGCCCGAAGCCCTTGCGCACCACCGCCCAACGCCCGACACCGTCGTCGCCGAGCGTGCCGAATGTGATGGGCTCGCCGTGGCGCACGGTGATCACCCGCGACTCGGCGTCGGCGGGGCGACGCAGGACGTCGAACGACCCGTCGTTGAAGATCGGGCAGTCCTGGTAGATCTCCACCAGCGCCGTGCCGCGGTGCCGGACCGCAGCCTCGAGCACCGATGTCAGGGTCGCGCGATCGGAGTCGAGGGATCGAGCCACGAAGGTGGCGTCCGCGCCCAGCGCCAGCGCGAGAGGGTCGATCGGGTGGTCGACCGATCCGTAGGGCGTCGACTTCGTGACCTTGCCTTCCTCACTGGTCGGCGAGTACTGCCCCTTGGTGAGCCCGTAGATCCTGTTGTTGAACAGCAGGATCCTCAGATTCACGTTGCGCCGCAATGCGTGCACGAGGTGGTTGCCGCCGATCGACAGTCCGTCGCCGTCACCGGTGACCACGAACACCGACAGATCCGGCCGGCTGATCGCCAGTCCCGTTGCGATCGCCGGCGCCCGGCCGTGAATCGAGTGCATACCGTAGGTGTCGAGGTAGTACGGGAACCGGGACGAGCACCCGATCCCCGATATGAAGACCACGTTCTCCTTTCGGACCGAGAGACTCGGAAGGAACGACCGCACCGCCGCGAGTACCGCGTAGTCACCGCAGCCCGGGCACCAACGCACCTCCTGGTCGGATATGTAGTCCTTGGTCTTCTGAGGTCCGTCCGCCTCGGGTACCAGTTCGAGGCCCCCTCGCCCCGGCAGGCCCAGATCGGTGGTCGTCACCGCGTCCCCTCTCCGTCCAGGATCGCCAGCACGCGGGCCTCGAGCTCCGCCACCTCGAACGGCTGACCCGCCACCTTGGTCACCGCGGTCACCGGAACGGCGAATCGGCCCTGCAGAAGCAACGTGAGCTGCCCCAGGTTCATCTCCGGAACGATCACCGTCGGATAGCGGCGTATCACCTCCCCAGTATTGCGCGGGAACGGATTCAGATGGCGCAGGTGCGCCTGGGCCACCCGCCTCCCCACCGCGCGCAGCCGCCGCGCCACCTCGACGATCGGACCGTACGTCGACCCCCAACCCAGCAACAGCGTCTCGGCTGTGCCGTCCGGGTCGTCCACCTCGAGGTCCGGGACGACGATGCCGGCCACTTTCGCCTGGCGGATCCGCACCATCGCTTCGTGATTGTCAGGTGCGTAGGAGATCTCGCCGCTACCTTCGGCTTTCTCCAAGCCGCCGATCCGGTGCTCGAGGCCCGCCGTCCCCGGCACCGCCCACGGCCGTGCCAGGGTCTCCGGGTCCCGCGCGTACGGCAGGAACGGCTTGCCAGACCCGTCCGGGGTCGCGAACTGCACACGCAGATCCGGCAGGTCTGCGACGGACGGGATGCGCCACGGCTCCGAGCCGTTCGCGATGGAACCGTCGGAGAGGACGAGGACGGGCGTGCGGTACGTGAGCGCGATCCGCGCGGCTTCGAGGGCGATCGCGAACGCGTCGCCGGGCGAGCGAGGAGCCAGCACCGGAACGGGTGACTCGCCGTTGCGCCCGAACAGCGCCTGAAGCAGATCGGCCTGCTCGGTCTTGGTCGGGAGCCCGGTGGACGGTCCGCCGCGCTGCACATCGACCACCAGCAACGGCAGCTCCGTCATCACGGCGAGGCCGATCGTCTCGCTCTTCAGGGCGATCCCCGGTCCGGACGTGGTGGTCACGCCCAGCGCCCCTCCGTATGCGGCGCCCAACGCCGCTCCCACGCCGGCGATCTCGTCCTCGGCCTGGAAGGTCGTGACACCGAACCGCTTCAGCCGACTCAGCTCGTGCAGCACGTCCGACGCCGGAGTGATGGGGTACGAGCCCAGGAACACCGGAAGCCCCGAACGGCGGCCCGCCGCGACGATGCCGTACGCCAACGCACGGTTGCCGGTGATCTGCCGGTACGTGCCGGCAGGCAACGGGGCCCGCGCCACCGTGTACACCACCGAGAACGCCTCGGTGGTCTCCCCGTAGGCGTGACCGGCGCGGAAGGCCGCCAGGTTCGCGGCCACCAGGTCCGGGCGCCGTCCGAACTTCGCTCGCAGCCATGCGTCGGTGCCGTCGGTGGGGCGCGTGTACATCCACGACAACAGGCCGAGCGCGAACATGTTCTTCGCGCGCTCCGCGTCCTTCTTCCCGAGGCCCGAATGGGCGCCGTGCCCCGAGTGCACCGGCTCGGCCTGCGCGACCGCGGCCACCGTCAGCGTCGTCATCGCTACCTCGTGCACCGTGAACGCGTCCAACGATCCGTCGCTCAGCGGATCGGTCGAGTACCCCGCCTTAGCCAGGTTCCGTTTGGTGAATTCATCGGTGTTGGCGATCAGTACCCCGCCGGGGCGGAGATCGCCGATGTTCGCCTTGAGTGCCGCAGGGTTCATCACCACCAACACGTCCGGGCGGTCACCCGGAGTGAGGATGTCGGTCGCCGCGAACTGCAGTTGAAAACTGGAGACACCCGGCAACGTCCCCTGCGGCGCGCGGATCTCCGCGGGGAAGTTGGGCAGCGTCGCCAAGTCGTTGCCGAACTCTGCGGCCTCGGCGGTGAACCGGTCGCCGGTCAGCTGCATACCGTCCCCCGAATCACCGGCGAATCGCACCACGACACGTGTGCGCTCCTCTACTCGACGCTCTGCTGTGGTGGGCGCGATCGGTGGCATGTCCCTCCTCTGGCTTCGGTCTCTCCGCCGGATTGCGACGGTTCACCTACACCATCGTCCCGAAATCCGGTGAGCGCGGCGGGATCGGACGATTCGCTGCGCGGCGCGGCGCGGCCGAACGCCGGACCCGGGCGTACCGGAGGCGTCGGCGGCCGCGCGCACCGAGATGCCCGGTATGGGCGGACCAGGTACTAACACCTATAGAAGTCATGGTGAATTCTTTCCGGCACGATCGCGGACCGCTTGTGAATCATCAACTCGTGCACGGTCTTTCACCGAAATTGGGCCGACACGGACTCCGGCTCATGCGGGTCGGGCCTGGTACTTTCTGCCCATCCGTCCTACCGCTCGAGAGGCGTTCCCCCCGATGAAGCGTCAACTGTTCTCCGCGGCCGCTGTCGCGACCGTCATCACCGTGGCCGTGGCACCTGTCGCCGTGGCCCAGACGTCCGACCCGATCACCCCCGCCGTCTCCTCGGCACTCGACTCCGTGGTCGTCACCGACGGCGCGCAGGCCACCGTGCTCGATGCCGCGTCGCTCAGCACGATCCTGAGCGACGCACTCGCCGCCGCCGACCTCCCGATCACCGACTTCGACACCGTGGGCGCAGCCATCGGTTCCCTGACCGGCAACGTCTTCGGACTTCCGACCACCATCCTCAACGACGCCCTCGCGGGCAAGCTGACTTCGATCCCCACCGCGATCAACGCTGTGGTGACGTCGGCCAACGCTGTGCTCGGCCTGCCGTCGACGGTGGAGACCACCACCCTGGGGACGATCAACACCCTGATCAGCGACCTCGGTGGCACGCCGATCAGCGGAGCCACCCTGACTTCACTGTCGATCCCGGTGATCACCGTTCCGGCTGTGGTGACCGACGCATTGACTGTCGCGGGGCTGCCCCTCGCGAACCTCGACACGGTCGCCGGCGCAGTGGGGGCCGACATCGGCGCCGTGTACAACCTGCCGGTCGCTGTGCTCGACGACATCCTCGCTGGAGAACCGGCTGAGGTACCGACGACGATCACGAGCGTCCTCACGTCGGTCGAGTCGCTTGCGTCGCTGCCCGCAACCATTGCGACCACCGACACGACCGCCATCAACAACCTGATCTCGGCGATCCAGACCGCCGACCCGTCGCCCGCGGTGAGCGCCTCGACAGTGAACCTCGCTGCTGTGCCTGTGACAACCTCCGTCACCAGCTCGAGCGACGTCACCACGTCGACGGAGAAGACCGTGACCGACACCGCCTCCACCAGCAGCCCGTCGGTCACCGGCACCAGCACCTCGTCGCCCACCGGCACCAGTACCGCGTCGAGCACCGACACCCCGAATGCTGTCACGAGTGCGGTCTCCGCTGTCACCGGGTCGGTCGGCAGCGCCTTCAGCAAGGTGACGACCCACTCGACCGGCACGGCTGATACCGGCAGCAGCTCGAGCACTACCGGCAGCGTCTCGAGCACTACCAGCGGCACCTCGACCAGTGACACCAAGTCGACCAGCGACTCCAAGTCGGGCGGCTTCAAGTCGACCGGCAGCGTGTCCGTCGGCGGTTCCGATGGCGTATCGGTCGGCGGCCCCGACGGCGTATCCGTCAGCGGCGGCGCATCCTCGGGCGGTTCCGGCAGCGCCGGCGGTGGCTCGAACGGCGGATCCGGCGGCTCGGGCAACTAGCAGCAGACGGACCACATC
>CAJCHX010000076.1 GCA_903970215.1 Acidobacteriaceae bacterium | reverse complement strand
GCACCGTCTCCGGGGTGTGCGCGCGCGTCGCCCAACGCATCCTCGCCCTCACCGCAGCCATCTGGCACAACGACCGGAACGGCGCCGCACCCCGACGCTCACTGCTCGCCTACGACCACTGACACCGGGAATCAATCATCTAGGACCGCGATTGAGCTCACCCGGCACAGGTATCTTTGAGCGCATGGCGGACGAGGCGGTCGAACAGAAGGCGCACACCGAGCTGTGGGTCGAACGGACAGGGGTCCGGCGGTACACGGGTCACAGCTCGCGTGGTGCGGAGGTGCTGGTCGGGTCGGAGGACGTGCCCGGCGTGTTCACGCCCGGTGAGCTGATGAAGATCGCTCTGGCGGCCTGCACCGGGATGAGTTCCGACCATCCGCTCGCGCGCCGGCTGGGTGACGACTACGACGCCACTGTGCGTGTGTCCGGGGCCGCCGATCGCGAGAACGAGCGCTACCCGGAGTTGACGGAGGTGCTCGAGCTGGATCTGTCCGAGCTCGACCCGGACACACGGGATCGGCTGCTCGTGACCGTGGAACGTGCGATCGATCGCGTGTGCACCGTGGGGCGCACACTGAAAGCCGGTACCACGGTCAAGCTCGAGATCACCACCGAGTAGCGGGGTCGGCGATGGCGGACGACGTTCGCATGACGGCGTGGGTGCACGGTCGCGTCCAAGGCGTCGGATTCCGCTGGTGGACGAAATCTCGTGCGCTCGAGTTGGGGCTCGTCGGCTACGCCGCGAACCAGCCCGACGGGCGGGTGCGGGTGGTGGTCGAGGGTTCGACGGACAAGTGCGACGAGCTGCTGCGGCTGCTGTGGTCGGGCGATACACCGGGGGACGTGGACGTGGTCGTCGAACTGTTCGGCGAGGCCCAAGGCGGCCTGCGTCGGTTCTCGGAACGATGACCGGTACTGCCGAATTGCTAGGATCGGCTCGATGTATGACGCGGGTGACAGACGATGAGCGATCTACCGGGGCCGGGCTCCCCGAATCGACCCGACGACCCGGGCCAGCGGCCGACGACGCCGTTCACCGGGTTGGGGCCCAGCGGGCCCGAGGGACCGCCCGGCGGAGGCTTCGGCCCAGCTGACAGCGATGGTGACGCGTTCGGCCCCGGCTCGCAGGCGGGCAGGATGCGGGAGCAGGCGGCGGATTGGACACAGCCCCGGCCCGAGACGGTCGCCGAGGCCCGGGCGCGTCAACGCGCGCAGCACGACCGCGCCGAAGCCGAGCGCGTAGCAGCGGAACAGGCATGGATCCAAGCGCGCAAGCGCCGCCGGCGGCGCTCTGTGCTGATCGGTGTGGCGGTCGTGGCGGTGGTTCTGGCGCTGCTGTACTTCGTGAACCCGCGCCAACGGACCACGACTGCTTATTGCACCGATCCCAGCGGCAACGTCGTCTCGGAAAGCTATTGCAACACCGGTCATATCAACCCGCTGACCGGCTTCATCCTGCTCAACGGACTCAACTACCGGTACCGCTACGGCGGCACTCTGAGCAACGGGCATCTGCTGGGCGGAAGCTTCGACGCGCCCAACAACCGTCGGCTGGTGACGCCGTCGGGCGGCGCCGTGAACCCGGGCAATACCACGTCGTTCGGGTCGGACGGCCGGTCGAACATCGGCAGCAAGAACATCAAGCGCGGCGGCTTGGGCGTCGGTAGCCGTAGCGGTTCGGGACACAGATCCCACTCGCACGGCGGCAGGCACTGACGTGCGCAGGGTGCGCAGTTCCCCGCGGCCGGGGTGGGGTCGGACGGTGTCGCGGGGCATCGCCCGCGGCACGCGCGGCGGTGCCCGGGGAGGGCCGGACTACTGGGACGAGTCGGCCTTCTACGAGTTCGAGATGGACGAGATCCTCGCGCTGAGGGCCGACGTAGACCTGCTGCAGTCGATGTGCCTCAAGGCTGTGGAGAACGTGATCGTGACCGAGCGGTTCGCCGACTTCGGTCTACCCGAGTGGTCGTGGCGGCCGATCGCCGACTCATGGCGACGTCAGGACCCGCACGTGTACGGCCGGTTCGACCTGCGCTACGACGGCCGCCGCCCGGCGAAGCTGCTCGAGTGTGAGGCGGACACCCCGACCACGCTGCTCGCGGCGTCTGTGCTGCAGCGACAGTGGTTGCAGCACACCGTCGGCGCGTCCGGCACGTCGTGGGAACACGGTGGATACGGCCAGTGGAACTCGTTGGACGAAGCCCTGGTTGCCCGGTGGGGTGAGGTGAAGGACCTGTTGCCGGCCGGCGACCTGCACCTGGCGTGGTCGGAGGCCGACGCGACCGGTGAGGACTACTCCACCACCGTCTACATGCAGGAGACTGCTGCCAAAGCGGGCTTCGACACTGTGGCCTTGCCCATCGAACAGATCGGCTGGGACGAGGATCTACACACCTTCGTCGACCTCGAGGACGCGCCGATGCACGCCGTCTTCAAGCTGTACCCGTGGGAGTGGGCGCTCGACGACGACTTCGGCCGGAACATCGTCGAGTCGCTGCCGGAGGTGACGTGGATCGAGCCGCTGTGGAAGGTCTTGCTGTCGAACAAGGCGATCCTTGCGGTGCTGTGGGAGATGTACCCGGATCACCCGAACCTGTTGCCGACGTACATCGACCAGCCCGGCTTCCTCACGGAGTACGTGAAGAAGCCCAAGCTGGGGCGTGACGGTGCGAACCTGAGCATCGTCGGCACGGGGCGGCAGACGGCGACGGGCGGCGTGTACGGCGCCGAGGGGTACGTGTACCAACTGCTCGACCCGCTTCCCGAGTTCGACGGCTACCACCCCGTCCTCGGTGCCTGGATCGTGGGCGACGGGCCCGCCGGGCTGGGGATCCGCGAGACTACGGGCCTGATCACCGACGCCGGCGCGGCCTTCGTGCCGCACTGCATCGCGCCGAAGGGGCAGTGACTGAAGCACCGGGGCGATCAGTGCCCAGCTCACTGTTCCAGGCGGACGCGCTACGGCATGTCCGGCGAGCGTTCGCGAACCTCGAACCGCGTCAGCTCGAAACCGCCGTCCTGAGCGAACAGCCCCACCCGACCGTTCCGACGGTCGTATAGCCGGGTACTCAGCGCGATCGCACCGTCGACGACGGCCACGCAGATGCTGTCGTCGAGGTGGATCTCGATCCGATGGGGTCCGGGTGCGAGGTCGACCGGACGTTCCAGCTCCACCGCGTGCGGGACGTCGCCGTCGATCTGCCATTGCTCGCAGCCGGTCGTGCCGCGCGGCCACCGGTCCATGACGAGTCGATGCCGCAGTGGCTCGAGGCGCAACGAGTAGGCGTCGTGGCCATCGTCGGAGGCGCGAAGCAGTACTCCACAGGAGTGGGTGTCCGGATGGATGTCGACCTCGACGACGACGAGTGCCTCCACCGGGAGCTGTGGGCCGAGCCACGCCCCGTACCGGACTGAGGTTCCGGCGCCGGGGTGGGCATCGACCCCGTCCATCGGGGAGAGGGCTTCGCTGATGTCGGTCGACCGGTCGTAGAGCGCCCGCACGGCGCGAGGCAGGTCGAAGGTCAGCGACCCGTCCGGCCGCTGCCGCGCCTGGAGTGTCGACATGGTCCCCGCCCATTGCCATCGTCCGCCATCGCGCTCGCCCTCCTTGGTGGCGATCCAGCCGACGAAGTAGCGCTCGCCGCCGAGTTCGACGGTCTTGGCGGCGTAGAAGGCGCGCCCGTCGACGGTGTCGTCGGAGGGGGCCCGCCACGGACCGTCGGGTGTGGCGGCGATGCGATAGCGCGTCTGAAACGAGTCGGAGAACTCCGAATATACGAGGTACCACCAATCACCCCAGCGGAAGATGTCGGGACATTCCTGGGTGATGAAGCGATGCGGCTCCCACACCGGCACGGTGTCGCGCCAGTGCACGAGATCGTCGGAGACCAGGCGCGCCACCACTCCGGAACGCCGGTACGGGGCGCCCAGGCGCCTGGTCGCCAGCACCATCTGCCAGGGCTCATCGGGCGAGGTGCGGAACACGAACGGGTCGCGCCAGTCCTCCTCTGCGTAGGAGGGAGACGCGCCGAAGTCCCATTCGGGGTGCTTCGTCCATCGGGTGGGATCGCCGCCGGACGTCGCGTGGCAGACGACCTGGGCGTCGCCGCGTTCGGTGCGGATGCGGGGATTGTGACCCGTGTAGAAGAGGTGCAACGCGCCTGTGTCGTCGGTGACGACACTGCCTGTGTAGCAGTCGAAGTCGCTGGCCGCGGGGCCTCCTGAGGGCAGGACGACGCCGTGGTCGGTGAACTCCGCGAAGTCGGTTGTCGACACTGCCGCCCAGGGCATGCCGGTCGGGCGATCGATCGGTGCGGCGGACGGCCGCTCATCGAGTAGGTAGAACAGCCAGGCGGCCCCGTCCAGGCTGACGGGGATGACATCGCCGACGTATCCGTTGCCGGGCCGGTGATGCGTGCCCGGTGGGGTGGTCATCGAATTCCTTCGGGTCGTGGTGCCGTCAGCGACTCTCTGCGGATGTACTGGCAGGGCACGAGCCGGCGGGCCGGGGGTGCGTCTTCGGACAACAGCAGGCCGCCGGCTTCCAGGCCCATCCGGTGGTGGGGGAGGGCCACTGTGGTCAGTGGCGGGTGCACCTGGTCGGCGAGGTCCGGCTGGTCGTCGAAACCGACGATGCTGATGTCGTCCGGACAGCGCAGCCCTACCGAGTACAGAGCCATCA
>CAJCHX010000075.1 GCA_903970215.1 Acidobacteriaceae bacterium | reverse complement strand
GTCCATCGGCGCGCCCGCTCCGCGGGCTTGAGCCTGCACGCCCTGATCGCGGGTGTGATCACCCTGGCCGAACGCGCCGAACTCTCGGACGTGGCCGACGACGACCCGGTCCGGATAGCGGTGTTCAGTCCGGTCGACCTGCGGTTCCGCTACGACCCGCCGGTCCCCCCGGCATCGGTGACCAACTTCGCGGGCGCGTCGACCGCAGTGGTCACAGTGCGCGTCGGCGATGCCCCGGAGGACATCGGCCGGGTGGTGATCGACCGGCTGCGGGCCGATCTGGCCGACGGGACCGCTGCTGCCGACCTCAGCGGTACGAGCGACACCACAGCGCAGGCCGACGCCGGGCCGGCGGGCGTGCCGATCCGGATCAGCAACATCGGCGAGGTCCCGGCTCCGGTGCTGCCGCCCGGTCTGGTTGCGGAAGACTTCTATACCAGCTCCGAGGTGGGCATCGACCGGGTACGTCTGCTGATCCGGGCGATGCCTCCAGAGGCTCTCGAGGCCCTGGTCGGACTGCATTACCACGCGCTCAGCTTCGGCGGCCGGCTGTCGATCGAGATGCGGTACGCCCCCGGTACCGTCTCCGCCGACACCGCGGCGCGGCTGCGGGACCGGATCGTCGCCGGACTGCGCAGCTACGCGGTGTCGCACTCCGCGTGACCGAGCGGATCCCCGTCCGGCTGGCTCCGCTCGACCAGGCCGCGGCCTCCGGCACGCGCGCCACCGGTCGCAATTCACTGATCCAGGTCGCGTGGATATACGACGCGGGGGTCGCGCCGCAGGAACTGGAGCAGTTCCGCGTCGCCCTCGCGAACGGACTGCTGGGACGGCGCCTGCGGCGATCATCGCTTCCGTTCGGCCCCGACCGTTGGGTGCGCTCCACATCGGCGCCCAAGCTGGACGTGGCCACACCGCGCCCACGGGCCGGCGTCGAGGCATGGTTCGCCGAGCGGCTACAGGTGCCGATCGACCCGTGGAACGGCCCGGGCTGGCACCTGGCCCTGCTCCCACTGGACGACGGCGGCGCGGCCGTCACCCTCGTCCTCTCGCACTTGATCGCCGACGGCGTGGGTGCGGCGACCGCCGTGGCCGAGGCGGCGATGCATACGACCCGAGACCTGCCGTACTCGCCCGCGCCGAGCGGCCGCGCTCGGCTCGTCGCGCTCGACGCGGTCGAGACCGCGCGGCTCCTCCCCACCGCCGCCCGCGCGTCGAGGGCGGCATTCGTCCTCGCCCGCGCCCGCCTGCACCCCACAGCACCGGACCCCAGAGAGCCGAGCCCGGACGCGCCCATACGCGACGCGGTCGCCTGGGCCGGACCCGTCGGAATCGGCCCCGGTACCGTGGGGCCCGATCAGGCCGTCGTCCTCTACCTCGATCGCACCGCTACGACGGCCCGGGCCGCCGAACTGGGCGGCTCGGAGTCGACGCTGCTGTTCGTGGTCGCGGCGCGAATCGCCGCGGAGCTCGGCTGGACCCGGCCGGACGGTGCCGCGGTGCTGGGCGTCTCGGTCGATCAGCGCACCGATGCAGATCTGCGGGCGAATGCGATCATCGACGCCGAGCTGGCGGTGGACCCCACGACGACGGACCTCGAGAGCGTGCGGGCCGACCTCAAGCGGGCGCTCATCGCCTTGCCCACGACCGGCCAGCGCTACCACGAGTTCGCACCGCTCGCTCCGCTGCTCCCACGCGGCCCGGCGGCCGACCTGATCGAGGCCCCCGTCGACCCGGCGCTCCCGATCACGACCTGCGCTGCGATCGGGCTGTTGCCCGAGCCCGTGCGGTCGCCCACCGGCGCCGGGGCCGACCGCGTCTCCTTCCGGCTCGGGTGGTCCGCGCTGCCCGGTCGCACCCCGGTGCCCCGGACCGGGTATCTGTACCTCGGTTGGATGGGCACACAGGCCGAGACCGCGCTCTTCGTCGCCACCAACCTGCCGGCCGCCGCGCGACGGGGTGTCCGCGCCGTCGCCGAACAGGCCTGCGCCTCACTCGGCATCCCGCCGCCCGCTCCCTGACCGACGCCCGGCGACGCGTCATGGGCGGGTAGCCACGGGGTGCGCGGGCTAGGCTGTCATCCGTGGCTACCGACCTCGACACCAGCGGCGAACTCGCGGGATATGCGCACCCCGAACGTCTCGTCACCGCCGACTGGCTCAGCGCTCACCTCGGCACCCCCGGGCTGAAGGTGGTGGAGTCCGACGAGGACGTGTTGCTCTACGACATCGGGCATATCCCCACGGCCCAGAAGATCGACTGGCACCTGCATCTCAACGATCCCGTCACGCGCGATTACATCGACGGCGCCGCGTTCGCGAAGCTGATGAGCCAGAAGGGGATCAGCCGCGACGACACCGTCGTGATCTACGGCGACAAGTCCAATTGGTGGGCTGCGTACGCATTGTGGGTGTTCACCCTGTTCGGGCATCCCGACGTGCGGCTGCTGGACGGCGGCCGCGACCTGTGGATCACCGACGGCCGGGACGTGTCCCTCGACCAGCCCGAGTACCCGCCCACCGACTACCCCGTGGTCGAGCGCGACGACTCGGTGATCCGCGCCTTCGCCGCCGAGGTACGCGCGAAGCTCGGCACCCAGCAGCTGGTCGACGTGCGGTCGCCGCAGGAGTACACGGGTGAGCGCACGCACATGCCCGACTACCCCGAGGAGGGCGCGCTCCGTGGCGGCCACATCCCGTCGGCGCTGTCTATCCCGTGGGCCAAGGCCGCGAGGCCGAACGGGCGCTTCCTGCCGCGGGCCGGACTCGACGCCGTTTATGCGGATCTCGACCCGGCGGAGCCGGTGACCGCCTACTGCCGTATCGGCGAACGGTCGAGCCATACGTGGTTCGTTTTGAAGTACCTGCTCGGCTTCGACGACGTCCGCAACTACGACGGCTCGTGGACCGAGTGGGGCAACACCGTGCGCGCGCCCATCGCGCGCGGCGAGGAGCCCGGCTCCGCCCCCCACGCCGGATGACAGCCGACGTCCCCGGCGCGCTCCCCGGCCCGCTCGCGGAGATCGTCGACGACTTCGCCTCGGTCGGCGACAACGACCGCATCACGATGCTGGTCGAGTTCTCGCGCGATCTGCCGCCGCTGCCCGCTGCGCTCGATACCGCCGCGATGGAACCCGTGCCGGAATGCCAGTCACCGCTGTTCCTGGATGTGGATGCCGCCGATCCCGATCACGTGCGCCTGTATTTCAGCGCACCGCCCGAGGCACCTACCACGCGGGGCTTCGCGGCGATCCTGGCTGCGGGCCTCGATGGGCGGTCCGCGGCCGAGATCCTGGCGGTGCCGGACGACTTCTACCATGCCCTGCGCCTCGATCCGATCGTGAGCCCGCTGCGGCTGCGCGGGATGGCAGCAATGCTCGCGCGGATCAAACGCCGCCTCCGGACCGCCCTCGCGGACTAGCCATGCAGTTCACCGAGCTGAGCGCCTTTCCGCTCGCGCCCGGGACGCTGGGCCAGTGGATACCCATCGCGGACCGCGACTTCGACCACTGGATCGCCGACCCGCGCGCCACGTCGCACGTCCACGAGGCGCACCTGCGGGGCGCCCAGGACTCGCTCGCTCGACGACGCATCGTGGGCGGCCGCGAATCCTGGCTCGCCGTGGGGATCGAGTTCGACGAGCCGCTGTCGGTCCCCGGCCTGCGCGAGGCGCTGACCGCGTGGATCAACCGCCACGAGGTGCTGCGGACGCACGTCATGCTCGAGGACGACGGAGACGGCACGCTGCGGACGGTGCGGCGCAGCCTGCCCCCGGACGGGGTCGAGCTGGACCTGCGGATGATCGGCACCTACCACAGCGTCACTCCGCTCCGAGATCAGCTACAAGGCGAGTTCGACCGGGCGACCGCGCCGCTGAGCTGGCCCGCCTACATGTTCGCGACGGTCGCCCGCCCTCGGTCGTTCACGTTGTTCTTCGCCGCCGACCACTCGCTGGTCGACGGCTACTCGCTGGTGCTGACGCCGAACGAGATCGCCGCGCTGTACCGAAAGGCGACCAAGGGTTCGCCGGCGCGCCTGCTCCCGACCGGCAGCTATATCGACTTCTCCGCGGCGGAGCGGGAGGCCGCCGGCGCGGCTGACGGCGCCCACCCGGCGGCGCGGCTGTGGCAGGCACACCTCGCGGAGAACGGGTGGGAGATGGCCCCGTTCCCCATGCCGCTCCTGCCTCCGTCGCCGACCCAGCTGGCCGTCGAGACGCGAGCCGCCCTCACCCACGACGCAGAGGGCGTCCCACGCATCCCGCAGGGAGCGCTCAACTTCCACCTGCTCGACGACGAGCGCACCAACCGCTTCACCGTCGTCTGCTCGGAGGCCGGTGCGACGCTGGTGTCCGGCGTTCTCGCGTGCATGGCCCGGATCAACACCGACCTCGGCGGCGGCCCGGTCTTCCGCTGCGTCATCCCTCGGCATACCCGCGACTCCGAGCAGTGGATCGCCGCACTGGGTTGGTTCGTGGCGATCGCTCCGTTCCGCCTGGACACCACGGGTGCCCGCACATTCGCAGAATTGGCGCGCAGGTCGCAGCAACAGTGGAAGGCGTCCAAGCCGGGGACCACGCTGCCGTTCCTCCGGATCGGCGAGCTGATCGGGGCCACGCCGACACCGCGGTTCGTGATCTCGTTCATGGACACCCGGTCGGCGCCCGGCGCGGTGTACAACGACTCCGGCGGCGCGTCGGTGCTGCGCTCGCGGGACTACTCGATCGAGGACGTGTATCTGTGGATCAACCGGACTCCGTCGGGACTGCACATCGCGGCCCGATTCCCCGGCTTCGACACTGCGCGCCGCACCGTGACCCTGTACCTCGGCGCGCTACGGTCGATGTTGACGGAGATCGGCGACGGGGGCGCGTACCGCGGAAGCGGAGAGACGTGACCCTCGTGCCGAGTACGGACGTCGACACCCTCGTGCCGAGCACGGACGTCGACGACGGGATACCCGGACTGAGAACGGGTACTGCGCGGCTGCGACCGTCGGCGATTGCATAGACTCCGACACGAGAGCTTTCAGCAGCGAGCGGCGACGAGCCGGGCGACAAGAAACGGGTGCGAGGACACCGCACCCGAAGTCCAGAGGAGATTCAGTGGCAGCCCACGCCAGTAACCAGATCAACAAAGTACTCGTAGCGAACCGCGGTGAGATCGCTGTGCGCGTGATCCGAGCGGCTCGCGACGCTGGTCTGGCTAGTGTGGCGGTCTACGCCGAGCCGGATGCCGACGCGCAGTTCGTGAAGCTCGCGGACGAGGCCTTCGCGCTGGGTGGCCAGACGTCCGCCGAGTCGTACCTGGTGTTCGACAAGATCCTCGACGCCGCTCGCAAATCGGGGGCGGACGCCATCCACCCCGGCTATGGGTTCCTCTCGGAGAACGCCGACTTCGCGCAGGCCGTCATCGACGCGGGCATCACCTGGATCGGCCCCTCGCCCGCCTCGATCCGCGACTTGGGCGACAAGGTCACCGCGCGCCACATCGCACTGAAGGCCGACGCCCCGATGGCGCCCGGCACCAAGGATCCGGTCAAGAACGCCGACGAGGTGATCGCCTTCGCGAAGGAGTACGGCGTCCCGGTAGCGATCAAGGCCGCGTTCGGCGGCGGTGGTCGCGGCATGAAGGTCGCGTACACCCTCGAGGAGATCCCCGAACTGTTCGAGTCGGCGACCCGCGAGGCCGTCTCGGCGTTCGGCCGCGGCGAGTGCTTCGTGGAGCGCTATCTCGACAAGGCCCGCCACGTCGAGGCCCAGGTGATCGCCGACCAGCACGGCAACGTCGTCGTCGCGGGTACTCGCGACTGTTCACTCCAGCGCCGGTTCCAGAAGCTGGTCGAGGAGGCGCCGGCGCCGTTCCTCACCGAGGAGCAGCGCACCCGCATCCACGAGTCGGCCAAGGCGATCTGCCGCGAGGCCGGCTACTACGGCGCCGGAACCGTCGAGTTCTTGGTGGGCTCGGACGGCCTGGTCTCGTTCCTCGAGGTCAACACCCGCCTGCAGGTCGAGCACCCGGTCACCGAGGAGACCGCCGGCATCGACCTGGTGCGCCAGCAGTTCAGGATCGCGCAGGGTGAGAAGCTCGAGATCACCGAGGACCCGACGCCTCGCGGTCACTCGTTCGAGTTCCGGATCAACGGCGAGGATCCGGGCCGGGGCTTCCTGCCCGCGCCCGGACCGATCACCGTGTACAAGGAGCCGTCGGGACCCGGCGTGCGGGTCGACTCCGGTGTGGTAGCCGGCGACGTGATCGGTGGCCAGTTCGACTCGATGCTGGCCAAGCTCATCGTGACCGGTGAGAACCGGCTCCAGGCGCTCGAGCGCGCCCGCCGCGCGCTGGCCGAGTTCGAGGTCGAGGGGCTCGCCACCGTCCTGCCGTTCCACCGGCACATCGTCGAGAACCCCGCCTTCGTCGGTGGCGTGCGTGCTGACGGCTCCGAAGGCTTCGACGTCTACACCAAGTGGATCGAGACGGACTGGCAGAACCCGATCGAGCCGTACACCGGTGGCGCGGCCATCGAGGAGGACGATTCGCTGCCGCGGCAGAACGTGGTCGTGGTGGTCGACGGCCGCCGGGTCGAGGTGTCGCTGCCGGGCGAGTTGAACATCGGCGGAGGCGCGTCGGGTTCGAACGGTGCCGGTGCGCTACGGCGCAAGCCCAAGCCACGCAAGCGTGACCGCGGCGGTTCGGTCGCTGCGACCGGCGACTCCGTCACCGCTCCGATGCAGGGCACCGTCGTCAAGGTGGCTGTCGAGGACGGCCAGGAGGTCACCGCGGGTGATCTGGTGGTCGTGCTCGAGGCGATGAAGATGGAGAACCCCGTCGCCGCCCACAAGGACGGCATCGTGACGGGCCTGTCGGTGGAGGCCGGCACAGCCGTCACGCAGGGCACCGTCCTGCTCGAGATCAAGTAGGCCGATGGACCCGATCGGCCTCAACGTGGGCGCCTGGTATCTCACGGCGCTCGCCCCCGATCGATGGCTCGCGGACGTGTCCTACAGCTGGGCCGTCCGCGAGGCCACCACCGGCGAATCCGTCGGCGAGGTCACCCTGACGCCCGACGGTGTGGTGCGCACCGTCGGCGCTCAGTCGGAGGGCCTGAACACCGCGCGCGCCGCGGTGGAGCGATTCGCTGCAGCCCTGTGATCGTGGGGGCCGGGGTTCACCCAGCCGTGACTTCGGCGACCTGATCGGCGTCGTGTTGTGCGTCGCGAAGCGCGGCGCGAAGCGGACGGTCCAGCACCCGCAGTATCAGCAGTGCCAATGGGACCAGAATGAAGCCGATGAACGGCCCGACGAACACGACCGTATCGATCGGGAAATTCAGAGCCAGAACCAGCCCGGCCGTCGAGCCCGTCACCCCGGTACCGGCGCAGACAAAGCTCATCATCCTGATTCTGCTTCGAAATCCGTCGATGTTCGCCATACACCAGTTCCACGACGACTCGGTAACCCGATAGAACCTGATATGAAGCGGTCGAAGCACGGCCGCCACCAGAGGATCCTTCGTGAAAGAAGTGGCCACGAAACAGCCCGCGGCAAAGAATCCGTCGACGGACTGGGCGGCGAGCACGATTCGCGGTTCCTTCGCCACCAATGACGGGATCAGCGATACGGCCAACACCGCTGTCGCGAAGAGTTCGGCCTGGCCCACCTTTCTCACGGCGATCATCCGCCACACGGCGATAACCAGTCCGAGCAGTATTCCGGCTACGACACCCGAGAGCTGGGTCCACCCCGCCAACCGGGTGAGCCCGAAGTAGAGGGGCATCGGGAGCAATGCGCCGAGGACCGCGGGAGGCGGAGTCGCCAGTTTCTGCACCAACGTCCTACTCGAGTCGATCTTCTCCGTCACGGGCGGACCCGCTCCGCCGGCGTCCGGTCGAATACCCCCGTCAGCGAGAAGGGATTCCCCTCTTCGCCGTACCCGCGGAGCACGACGAGTCGCGCCGCATGGAACGCGACGGTCACCGGCAGCCCGGCCACGAGCGCACCGGCTTTCCACCACCTCCTGTGCAACCAGTACGTGCGCGGTACGTACGAGGCGTACACCGAGTAGTTCGCGATTCCGGTGTAGAACCGGCGGGGCGAGACCTCCACGACCACATTGCGCAGGAGCGCACACGTGCCACCGGCGTCGATGATGCACAGTGCGATATCGATGTCCTCGAATATGTCGCGGCGCATTGTCACGGCAGACCGGATACGTGACCACGCAGTCCGCCGGATGGCCATGCTGGCACCGAAACAGTAATCGATCGCCTGCGGACGATCGCGGTATTCACCGAACGGGTCGTTCCACCCGTTCAGTGCCGCCTGAAACCTCCACCCAGGCATCCCCCGGAACTCCCCGAGGGTGGAGACGACGTCGTAATCCGCCCCCGCCTCGCTCGCGAAGAAACCCAACAATGCCTCCGTCCAGCCTTCACCGACCAGCGTCTCCGCATCGACCCTCGCGATGATGTCCCCGCGCGCGCTGTCGAAACCGGCGCTGCGCGCGTACACCACTCCTTGTCGCGACTCGGTGATCAATCTGATCCGCGCATCGTCGGCCGCTAGGCGTTTCACGATATCGGCGGTCCCGTCGGTCGAATTGTTATCGACGACCACGATCTCGTCGATATTCGATCCCTGCTCGATAAGCCGCAGAATGCATTCTTCGATGTATTCCTCTTCGTTATACGCAGGTATAACGACGGAAAACGTAGTCGCGGCCATACTTCAAATGATATCACCGCGATAACGATGGGTCCGTGGCCAGGACAACGGCCGCTCGCGGCCCCTTGACGCCCGATCGTCCCGGCGGGGCAGCCGACCCCGGCGCCGCTCAAGGAGCGGTGATCACGCCGTTCTGAAACTCCTGGCTGAACCCGGTTGCGGTCGCGACCTCGTCTGCGACCGGGTACCCGTACTTCCCCGCTTCGCGCTTGGCCCGGCTCCACTTCACCAGGATCTGGCCCCACACCTCGTGTGCCGCGGTGAGCGGTGACCAGTACACGACGCCGCCCTGGAAGGTGCTGTACGCCGCGGTCACCGCACCGGTCGAACTCTTCGCCTGCACCTCGTCACTCGTCGGGTAGCCGAGGGCGCCGCGCGCCGCGCCGTACCTGTCCCACTCCCGGCGGATCGCGCCGCCCACCTCGTGGGCCGTGCCGGCGTCTACGGCGGGGCTCCAGTAGAACGCGACGTGGTGAGTGAAGTCCTGGTAGCGACCGCCGTGCGCAGCGGCCCGCTCGGGCCCGGTCGGATCGCCCCAGACGGGCGTGCCGCCGGTGGCGAAATAAGAGGTCTCGATCCGCCCCTTCACGAGGTACGCGCCGATCGGTGTATCGGCGTGCGCCACGGCGACCGCTGCGCCGCTGGTCCCGATGGCGAGCGCGAGGGCGGCGATCCCGGCCCGCAGTACCCGGCGACGTGTCGACAACACCATGTTCATGTCCTCCGGCCCTCGACTCCTGAAACCCATTGGCATCATTCATCACTTCAGTAACACGATCAACGACCCTGGCGGCGAGTCGCGGCGCATCGGTCCCGCGGGGTTGTCGGTGGGATGGGCCATTGTGGGTCCATGACCGGCCTCGAGGTGTTCAGCGCCGCGACCCGGGAGTGGTTCGCGGAGTCCTTCGCGGCTCCCACCGCGGCACAACGCGGGGCGTGGACCTCGATCGCCGAGGGCCACAACACCCTGGTCGTCGCTCCCACCGGGTCGGGAAAGACGCTGTCCGCCTTCCTGTGGGCGCTGGACCGGCTCGCCACCCGTGCCGACGCGACGCCGAGCGCCGCCACGCAGACCGCCGGGCAACCGAGCACAGCACAGCCGGGCACAGCGCAACCGGGCACAGCACAGCCGGCCACAGCGAGGCCGCGGACCTCCGTGCTCTACATATCCCCGCTCAAAGCCCTCGCGGTCGACGTCGAACGCAACCTGCGCGCGCCGCTCGCAGGTATCTGCCGCGTCCGCGAACGCCGAGGCGAGACCGCCCCGGCGGTCACCGTCGGCGTCCGGTCCGGCGACACCCCCACGCAGCAGCGCCGGGCTCTGGTCCGCACGCCACCCGATGTCTTGATCACCACGCCCGAGTCGCTGTTCCTCATGCTCACGTCGTCGGCCCGCGAAACGCTGACCTCGGTGCAGACGGTGATCGTGGACGAGGTCCATGCCGTCGCGGGGACGAAACGGGGTACCCATCTGGCGCTCTCCCTGGAGCGGCTCGACCTGCTGCTCGAACGTCCGGCCCAGCGCATCGGTCTGTCCGCGACGGTCGAGCCGGCCGAGGAGGTCGCCGCGTTCCTCGGCGGCCCGCGCCCGGCCCGCGTCGTCCGGCCGCCATCGGAGAAGACCTTCGAGCTCACCGTCACTGTGCCCGTGCCCGACATGACGGCGCTCGACGCCGAGCCCGACCCGCCCGAACACACCGCCGGGCCCGGCGCCGCACCGCGCAGCCAGCCCGGGTCGCTGTGGCCCCACGTCGAACGCGCGATCGTCGAGCAGATCGAGCAGCACCGGTCCACCATCGTGTTCGCGAACTCGCGCCGCTTGGCGGAGCGACTGACCGCCCGCATCAACGAGCTCCATGCCGACCTGCTGGTACCGGCGGGCCTCAACCCGGCAGTCCCCGGCGGGGCTCCGGCGGTCGTGATGGGCAGCGGGCAGACCAACGGTGCCGAGCCGGTGCTCGCGCGCGCCCACCACGGCTCGGTGAGCAAGGAGCAGCGCGCGGTCATCGAGGACGATCTCAAGTCCGGCCGGCTGCGCTGCGTGGTCGCGACGTCGAGTCTCGAGCTGGGCATCGACATGGGCGCGGTCGACCTCGTGATCCAGGTCGAGGCACCGCCGTCGGTGGCGGGCGGTCTGCAGCGCGTCGGGCGAGCGGGGCACCAGGTGGGCGAGCCGAGCCGCGGCGTCTTCTTCCCCAAGCACCGCACCGACCTGCTGCACTGCGCTGTCACCGTCGAGCGCATGCGGGCGGGCCGCATCGAACGGCTGTCCGTGCCCCGCAATGCGCTCGATGTGCTGGCGCAGCACACCGTGGCGGCGGCGGCGATGGACGAACTCGACGTCGACGAGTGGCTCGCGGTGGTACGCCGGGCCACGCCGTACGCGACGCTGCCCGAATCCGCCTTCATCGCGACCCTCGATCTCGTCTCGGGGCGATACCCATCGGACGAGTTCGGTGAGCTCCGTCCTCGGGTGGTGTGGGACCGGGATGCGGGCACGCTGGTCGGCCGTCCGGGTGCGGCACGGCTCGCCGTGACCTCCGGCGGCGCGATCCCCGACCGCGGCTTGTTCGGGGTGTTCATGGTGGGCGAGAAGGTCTCACGCGTCGGCGAGCTCGACGAGGAGATGGTGTATGAGTCGCGGGTGGGCGACGTGTTCGCACTGGGCGCCACCAGTTGGCGGATCGAGGAGATCACCCACGACCGGGTGCTGGTCTCCCCCGCGTTCGGGCAGCCGGGCCGGCTGCCGTTCTGGATCGGCGACACCGTCGGCCGCCCGGCCGAGCTGGGCCGGGCCATCGGTGCATTCACCCGCGACTTCGCAGCGATGGCTCCTGCCCAGCGAGCATCCCGCGCCGCCCGGATCGGGTTGGACGGGTACGCCCTGGACAACCTCGCGCACCTGTTGGACGACCAGGAGCAGGCCACCGGAGTACTGCCGACGGACACGACGCTGGTGGTGGAGCGGTTCCGCGATGAGCTCGGCGACTGGCGGGTGGTCCTGCACTCCCCGCTGGGCATGCCGGTCCACGCACCGTGGGCACTCGCCGTGGGTGCCCGGCTCGGCGAACGACTCGGCCTCTCCGGGGCGGCCACCGCGACCGACGACGGCATCGTCGTGCGCCTGCCGGACACCGACGACACTCCGCCGGGCGCAGAACTGTTCCGGTTCGAGCCGGACGAGCTCGAGCGCCTCGTCACCGATGCGGTGGGGTCGAGCGCCCTGTTCGCTTCCCGGTTCCGGGAGTGCGCCGCCCGCGCCCTGCTGCTCCCCCGCCGCGAGCCTGGCCGACGAGCACCCCTGTGGCAGCAGCGCCAACGCGCGTCGCAGTTGCTCGAGGTAGCGCGCCGCTACCCGCAGTTCCCGATCGTGCTCGAGGCGGTCCGCGAGTGCCTGCAGGACGTCTACGATCTGCCCGCACTGTTGGACGTGCACCGCCGCCTGCACGCCCGCACCATGCGGCTGGCCGAGGTGGCCACCGAGACCCCCTCCCCGTTCGCCGCGGCACTGCTGTTCAGCTACGTCGGCGCGTTCATGTACGAGGGCGACGCTCCGCTGGCCGAACGCCGCTCTGCGGTGTTGTCCCTCGACACCGCGGTCCTCGCACAACTGCTGGGCCGGGTAGAGCTCACCGAGCTGCTCGACGCCGATGTGATCGCCGACGTCGAGGCGGGGCTGCAGCGCCTGACGCCGGAGTACCGCGCCCGCTCGGTGGAGCAGGTGGCCGACCTGGTCCGCGAGGTGGGCCCGCTCACGCCGGACGAGATCGCCGCACGCACCGCTGCCGAGGCCGACGGCGGCATCGACCCGGACCGCGCGGTCGGCGAACTGGTCTCGGCGGGCAGGGCG
>CAJCHX010000074.1 GCA_903970215.1 Acidobacteriaceae bacterium | reverse complement strand
GCCGCCGCCGGCGCCCGGCAACCTAGACTCGGACGGACCGTGTTGACCGCCTGCCCTCGCCGGCGACGAGAAAGCAGCCCCATGGCCCAGCGCAAGCCCAGCTCGAGAACGCCCAGACAGCCCGGAAAGTCCGGTACGACCCGCCCAGCTGCTGGGAAGGCGCCGGCCGGCAAGGCCCCGGCAGCGAAGGCGCCGGCCGGGAAGGGGCCTGCGGGGCGGCCCGGCGCGTCGAAGCGGGGCACCTCGATCGTCAACCAGCGCCAGACGCCGTGGGGGCTCGTCGTCACCACCGTCGTCGTCATCGTCTTCGCCGTCGGCATCATCGGCTACGCCGTCACGCGGCACAGCGGCAGCGGGGCGGATGCCTCCAACCCCTACACCCAGCCCGAGGTGGCGGCCGCGAAGGCGATCACGGGCATGCAGTACAGGCCCGAGCCCGACCACACCCACGTCTTCACGACGGTGAAGTACAACACCACTCCCCCGACGGGCGGCGACCATAGCCAGATCTGGGCCGACTGCAGCGGCACCGTCTACACCCAGGCGATCGCCAACGAGAACGCGACGCACATGCTCGAGCACGGGGCGGTGTGGATCACCTACCGGCCGGGGCTGCCCGCCGCCCAGGTCGCCGCGCTGGCCAAGCTCGTCAACGGTGTCGACCGGATGGCGATGAGCCCCTACCCCGGCCTGAAGACGGCGATCTCGCTGCAGGCGTGGAACTACCAGCTCTTCGTCGACAGTGCCTCCGACCCGCGCATCGAGCAGTTCATCGCCGCGCTGCGCGACAACCCGAAGACCACCCCGGAGCAGGCCTCCGGCGTGACCTGCTCCGACCCGGCGTTCAAGGCCAAGCCCAGCACCTTCGGCCACCCGATCTTCGAGCTCGCGTCGTGACGGACGCGGGCGATACCGGCCTCGCCGACGCCGAGGCGCCGGAGGTCGGCCGCTCGCGCCTGACCATCGTGCTGCTCTGCGTCATCGCGCTGTTCGTGGTGGTGGCGGCCGGCGCCGGCGGGTGGATCGTCGGCCACGGCGAGGGGGCCCACACCGTCGCCAACGACTCCGTCGATGCCGGTTTCGCCCGCGATATGGCCACCCACCACCAGCAGGCCGTCGTGCTGGCCAACTACGAGCGCGATTACTCCACCGACCCGGACCTGAAGCTGCTCGCCTACGACATCGAGGAGGAGCAGACCTTCGAGATCGGGCAGATGACGGGGTGGCTGGACAGCTGGGGGCTGACCCGATCGACGAGCCTGCCGCAGATGCATTGGATGGCCGGCCACGACCACCTCAGCTCCGCCGGGCTGATGCCCGGCATGGCCACCGGCGACGAGATGAACCAGTTCGAGACGCTGCGCGGTAAGGCGCTCGACATCCGGTTCCTGCAGCTGATGATCTACCACCACCAGGGCGGGATCCCGATGGCGCAGTACGCCGCCGACCACGCGAGCAAGCTCTACGTACGGCAGCTCGCCACGGCGATCGTGGCGACCCAGAACGACGAGATCATCCAGATGGACCAGGAGCTGGCCAGGCTCGGCGCGTCGGCGCTGCCGCCCCCGGCGGAGTGAGCCGCGAGCGCCGGGGGCGCTGCTAGGCTTTCGGGGTTTGCCGCCCCCGTAGCTCAGGGGATAGAGCACCGCCCTCCGGAGGCGGTGGCGCAGGTTCGAATCCTGCCGGGGGCACCGGCCAGTCCTCCGACGTTTCCTGTCGGATCACCTGGTCAGAGATGCTGTCGCAGAGGGTGAGCGCCACGTCAAGCGCTTGGTCGCTGGCGACGTAGTTTGCAACGGAACGCAGAGTCGTCATGCCAGTTTTACATGGTGTCTAGGACGGGCGGATCCGCGACAGCTCTCAGCCATTGCGGACTCGACCAGGTCCAAGCGAATGAGTTCCTGCTCGAGGCGGATTCGGTCGCCGTGGAGGCCGACGCAGAGCGCCTGGTACAGCGCCCGTTCGGCATCCGTCAGACCGGTCAGCGCCTCGATGTGAGGCGTCGGCTCACGGGTCCAAAACGCCCTGTGCGCGAGGAGCGTCTCGGTGTCCATCAGGACGCTCAGCGCATGCGGTGCGGCTCGGCGGACACGGTTGAGGATGGTGAAGCCGTGCGTATCGATGTCACCCCAGTACCGGACTGTCACGCGGCCGAGCCACGGCAATGCGGCGTGCAGTCGTCTGCGCCGTATCCCTGGCCCCAGACCGTTAGCTGGCCGATGCCAGCTGGGCTCGAAAGGAAGGACGCCTTGTTCTCGACGAAGAGCAGCTGTGTGATCCCGGTGGTTTCGACATCCACGGCAGCCAGTGCGGCAATGTCCCACTCGACGTCGGCGGCTCCGGTGGTTCTCACTCCGAGCATGGCGGCGTCACCGCGGACCCGTACACGCCGAGCGGGGCTGCGCAGGCCGTAACGACCGGCGAAGGAGGGCGCTGTGGGGTCGACAGTGTTCTTCGGCGGCGTGAGTCGGGCACAACCGTGGGTAGAGCGCAATGAACGCGCACGTCGATGCCGCTCGACGGTCGCAGATCCTGGAACATCGGTTTCTCCTGCCTGGAGGCCTCGGACGGACCCCTCTCCCAAGAAGATCGGCATGTCAGCCTCGAAACTCTGACTGAGGCACGGCACCGGGCGCCGCGGAGCTCTCAGAGTCGCCGACACGACGCTTCAGCCGCACGAATCGGCGGAAGCCTGGTCCGGCTTCCCCTGTTAGACCAGATCAGTACTGCGACGGTGCTCGTGCAGAGATC
>CAJCHX010000073.1 GCA_903970215.1 Acidobacteriaceae bacterium | reverse complement strand
GGCGTCTCCTCGAGGACGATGTGGGCGTTCGTGCCGCCCACACCGAACGAACTGACGCCGGCGCGCCGGGGACCGTCCCACTCCCACGGGCCGTACTGCCCCCGGATCTCGAACGGCCCACGCTCGAGGTGCAATTCGGGGTTCGGACTGGTGTAGTGCAACGTCGCCGGGATGGCCCGGTGCTTGATGCACAAGATCGTCTTGATCAGGCTGGCGATACCCGACGCCACCTCGAGGTGGCCGATGTTCGACTTCACCGAACCCACTACGCAGGGCCCCTGGCGCTCGTCCTCGGCGAGTTCGAACGCCTGCCGCAGCCCCTCGATCTCGACCGGATCGCCGAGCGGGGTGCCCGTGCCGTGGGTCTCGACGTAGCCGATGGTGGAGGCGTCGACGCCGGCCACCGCGTGCGCCTCGGCGATCGCCCCGGCCTGTCCGACGGCGTTGGGCGCGGCGTACGTCATCTTGGTGGCGCCGTCGTTGTTGATCGCCGACCCGCGGATCAGGGCGTGGATCTCGTCGCCGTCCTCGACGGCGCGCTGGTAGCTCTTGAGCACCACCACACCGACGCCGCTGCCGAACACGGTGCCGTCCGCCCGCGCGTCGAACGGCCGGCAGTGGCCGCTCGGCGACGACATCGAACCGGGCTCGTGCCAATACCCGACGCGGTGCGGCACGCGGACCGACGAGCCGCCGGCCACGGCGACGTCGCACTCGCCGGTGAGAATGCTCTGGCACGCGAGGTGGACCGCGACGAGGGAAGATGAGCACGCGGTCTGCACCGATAGGGCGGGCCCGCGGAAATCGAACTGATGGGCCACCCGGGTCGCGAGATGATCCTTGTCGTTCTGCAGCGACAGGTTGATCATCTCGAACGTGGCACCCTGCCCGATGACCCGCTCCGGGTCGAGGTGGGACATGAGATTGTGCAGGAGGTATCCGCTGGCGGAACTGGTGCCGTACACGCCGACGGTGCCGTCGATGGCCAGCGGGTCCAGGCCGGCGTCCTCGAGCCCGTGCCAGACGCATTGCAGGAACAGTCGGTGCTGCGGGTCGAGCATCCGGGCGGCCGCGGACGACAGGCCGAAGAACTCGGCATCGAACTCCTCGACCCCGTCCATGAGTGCCGCTCGACGCACGTAGTAGCTGTTCGCCAACGCCGCATCGTCGATCCCGGCCGCCCGCAGCTCGTCCTCCGACAGTGGGACGATCGACTCCTGCCCCGCGCACAGATTCCGCCAGAACTCGGCCACCGAGTCGGCGCCGGGGAACCGCCCGGCCATTCCGACCACGGCGATCGCATCGGCGAGCGACTCGTCGATGGGCGACGTATCCGGGCCCGCGGAGGTGTCCGCACCTGCCGTCATGTGTGCTGTCCTGCCTTTCGTCGGGAGGCGGCGCGCTGCCGCGCTGCCGCTCGTTGCTTGGACTTCTCGCGCAGCCCTCCGCCGTCGGTGCGGGGAGCCTCGTCGGCGGTGATGCCGAGTTGCCGGACCACATCGGCGGCCAGGTCCCGGAGCGTCGCGCCCTGGAGCAGCAACGCGACCGCAGGTTCGGCGCCGAAGTCGCCGCGGGCGGTGTTCCGGATCCGCACGGCCATCAGGGAATCCATCCCCAACTCCGTCAGCGGCCGGTCGGCGTCGATGCTCGTACCGCTCGCGTAGCCCATCACGGCCGAGATGCGGCTCTGCAGCCGTTCGACCACCAGCTCGGTCGCCCGCGCCGCTCCGAGTTCGGCCAGAGCGGCCGGCCCGGGCCAGTCGTCCTGGTCGCCGGCGTCGCCCAGCTCAGCCACCAGCGTGGAGAAGTAGCCGAGCTGCGAGAGCTCGGGGAACGCGGCCGCCGCCCGGTCGAGCCGCAGCCGGGCTACCCCGACCCGTGCATGCTCGCCGCCGACGAGCGCGTCGAGCGCCTCGACGCCCTCGTCGGGGCTGATCGGGTCGAGGACGTCGATCGTCAGCGCGCGGGCGAGCCCCACGTCGGACCATTGGCCCCAGTCGATCACGGTGGCGGGCACTCCGTTCGCGCGCCGGTAGCCGGCGTACGCGTCGAGCCAAGCGTTGGCGCATGCGTAGGCACCCTGGCCGGGTGAGCCCAGCAGGGCGGCGACCGACGAGAAGCCGACCCACCAGTCGAGGTCGCGGGCCCCGACGGCTGCGTCGAGGCGCAGCGCCCCGGTCACCTTGGGTGCCCACACCCGCGCCACCGCAGCAGCCGTCAGCGCGGTGACGAGTTCGTCGTCCAGTACGGCTGCGGAATGGACGACACCCCGCAGCGCCAGGCCCGTCTCCTCCGCGGCTGCCACGAGCCGTTCGGCGACGCCCGGCTCCGCGATGTCGCCCTGCACGTAGGCGATGTCGCCCGCGGCCCGGAGTTCGGCGAGGACGTCGGCCCGCTCGCCGGTGGGCTCGGCGCGCCCGGACAACACCACCCGCCCGGCGCCACCGTCGATCAGCCATCGCGCGACCACCCGACCGAGGCCGCCGAGGCCTCCGGTCACGATGTACGCCCCGTCGGCGCGGATCGCGGTGCGGGCGGGCGTCTTTCCGGCGTCCAGCCGGCTCAGCCGCTCCACGAGGCGCCGACCGTCGCGCCAGGCGATCACGTCGTGGCGATCGGCAGCGCTGGGTCCGGAGTTCGGTTCGGCGGCCGCGACCGCTGCCTCGTTGCCGACGACCGCCGCGGCGTCGGCACCGGCGTCGAGGTCGATCAGAGTCGTACGCAGGTCGGGGTTCTCGTAGGCGAGCACGCGAACCAGGCCGGTGAGCGCACCCACCCGCGGATCGCCGGGTTCGCCTGCGATCGCCGGGAGTGCGTCTCGGCTCACCAGCCACACCCGAGGCGGCTTACCGTGCCAGCCGGCCACGACAGACCGAACGGCGGCAGCGGTGCGCCACACCAGGTCTCGGGCGTCCGACGCAGCATGCTCGGGATCGCGCGGCGCGCCATCGGTGGAGCGAGGGGCCACCAGGACCACCACGCCCACGGGCGGCGCATCGGCGTCGGCGGCCGAAGCCGCGAAAGCCTCCGCGACTCCGGGCCCGTCGCCGAGCCCCGCGGTCACGACCCGCCGAGTCGGCGAAGCGAACGCCGAGGCGAACTCCACTGCGGTGCCGGCGCCGTCGTCGGCCAGGATCAGCCAACTGCCGGCGGGCCCGGCCGCATCCGATCCCGCCCGCGGTAGCTCGGCCTCCACCCACTCGGTACCGAACAGCTTCTGCGCCAACGGCAGCGGCACCGTTCGGCGCTGGACGCGACGTAGGTACACGCCACGTACCTCGGCGACCGGGCTACCGGCTCCGTCGAACAGCACGATGTCGCCGATCCGGCCCGAGGCGTCGTCAGCGGTGCCGTCCAGGTTGCTGCGGAACTCCGCGCGGCACCGCGCCCGGCGCCCCGGCACGCCGAAGACCCGGATCGACTCGATCGACACGGGCAGGTACGTGGTATCCGCCGACTCCCCCAGCGCATCGGTAGGCATCGCCGCGGCCAGCGTCTGCAGCGCGGCGTCGAGCAACACGGGGTGCAGGAGGTACCGGCGGTGACCGGTCGCCTCGCCGGGCAGGGCGATATCGGACTCCGCTCCGCCGTCCGCGGTGCGGACGATGCGGGTCAACGCAGCGAACGCCCGGTCGTGATGGGCGCCGGTCCGCCGCAAGGCGGTGTAGAAGTCGTTGGGCGACAAGGTGGTTCCGGTCGCGGAACCCGTCCCCGCAGGTACGGCCGAGCCGGATCCGCCCGCCCCGCGCTCGACGCGGGCCACCGCGTGCCGCGTCCACGTGCCGGATGCGGACCGGGAATGGATCTCGATCCGTGCACCACCGGCGTCGGGGGCGAGGCGCGTGGTGAGGCGGGTGCTGTCCGCGAGCGGCAGCATCTGCTCGACCTCCACCCGGCGGACCACGAGGCGCTCCGGCGACTCGTCCAACGCCTCGGCGGCTGCAGCGACGGCGATCTCGGCGAAGCCGGCCGCAGGCATGATCGCCTGGCCGTGCACGCGGTGATCGGCGAGCCACGGCAAGGCGGTCAGACCCACGTCGGCCTGCCAGACGTGCCCTTCCCCACCGGGGATCTCGACATGGGTCCCCAACAGCGGATGATCGCCCACGGCCGCGCCCAGACCGACTCGGGCGGCGGTCCAGTACGAGGTGTGCCGCCACGCCTGCGGGGGCAGGTCGGCGAGCGAACCCGGCGTGCTGTGAGCGCTGGAGCGCCCGGCGGCCGCGACGCGGGCGAGCTGGGTGTGGAAGACGACGGTCTCGTCCTCGTCACGAAGCAGCGTGGGCAGCACCGATACGGCAGCGCCGGGACGGGCGGCGGCCAGACTGTCCGCGAGACCGTAGGTCAGCAACGGGTGCGGGGCGACCTCGATGAACGTCCCGAACTGCTCGCCTGCCGCGACCACCGCGTCCGCGAACATCACCGGTCGCCGCAGGTTGTCCACCCAGTACCCGGCGTCCATCACCGGCGCGGTCTCGCCCGGGCGCACCGTCGACAACAAGGGGATCGACGGCGTGTGCGGGACGATTCCAGTCAAGTCCGAGCGCAGCTCGTCGAGGATCGGATCGACCGTGGCGTGGTGTGATGCCACGTCCACCTCCACCCGGCGCGCCAACAGGTTTCGCGCGGACACCGCCGCGACCACCGCGTCGACCTGCTCCGGCGACCCGGCCACCACCGTCTGTCGCGGCGACGCCACTACTGCCACCGACACCCCGGCGAAGTCCGCCACCAGTTGTGCCGCGGCGCGAGCGTCCAACTCCACCAACGCCATCGCGCCCCGACCGGACAGGTCGCGCCGCATCAGCCGAGACCTGGTGGCGATCACGCGCAGGCCGTCGGCGAGGGACAGCGCACCGGCGACGACGGCAGCTGCGACCTCGCCCATCG
>CAJCHX010000072.1 GCA_903970215.1 Acidobacteriaceae bacterium | reverse complement strand
CGCCGGTCGAGTGCTCGGCGGTGGGGGCTCGATCAACGCCGGCGTGTTCGTCCGCGGCAACGCCGTCGACTTCGACGATTGGGCACGCGAGGGCGCCCCGGGCTGGGACTATGCCTCGGTCCTGCCCTACTACCGCCGGTTCGAGAGCTGGGAGGACGGCGCCGGACCCTTCCGCGGCGGTGACGGGCCGATCGGGGTGCGCCGCCACCGCGTCGCCCATCCGGCCAACCGCGCCTACATCGAGGCCGCGCAGGAGGCCGGTCATCCCTTCAACCCGGACTACAACGGCGAGCGCCAGGACGGCGTCGGCGTGATGCAGGTCAACCAGCGCGGCCGCTTTCGCTCACAGTCGGCACGGGAATATCTGCACGGCCTCGCTCCCGCCGAGCGCCTGGACGTCCGCACCAAGGCGCACGCGCTGCGCGTGGTGTTCGAGGGTGACCGCGCGGTCGGCGTCGAGTACCTGCAGCGGGGCCGGGTGGCCACGGTGCGCGCTCGCGAGGAGGTGATCCTGTGCGCGGGGAGCCTGGCGACGCCGAAGCTGTTGATGCTGTCCGGGATCGGCCCCGCGGACGACCTGCGCCGGCTCGGCATCGGCGTCCGGCAGCACGCCCCGGGCGTCGGGGCCAACCTGCACGAGCACCCGTGTGCGTTTCTGCGCTACCGGGCTGTGATCCCGACGGTGAACACGATCGGGCCCCGCAAGGCGCTGCAGGGCGTGGGGAATTACCTGTTCCGCGGCACCGGGTTTCTGGCTTCGACGATGGGTCACGCGCAGCACATGTACCGCACCGACGCGTCGCTGCCCAAGCCGGACATCCAGAGCGCGTTCTGCAACTTCCTGACGGTGCCCGAGGTCGATCCCGAGGGCAACGTCAAGTTCACCGTCCCGCGCGAGGCGGGTTTCATGATCGCGGTGATGTACCTGCAGCCCACGCCGCGCGGCCGGGTCAGCCTGCGCAGCGCCCGCGCGGACGACCCACCCCGGATCGAGTACCAGATTCTCGGTGGCGCCGCTGACGTCGACGCGATCATCGCCGGCCTTGACGAGGTGCGCCGGATCATGTCCCAGCCGGCGATGCGTCGCGTCGCCGGGGATCTGCTGGGTCCCGAGCGCGATTACCGCTCCCATCACGACTGGCGGACGTGGCTGCGCCGCAACGCGGCCGGAGGCGCGCACCCGGTCGGCACCGCGCGGATGGGCGACGATCCGCACGCCGTCGTGGACCCGTCCCTGCGCGTCAACGGGGTGGTCGGTCTGCGGGTTGCCGACGCGTCGATCATGCCCCGCATCGTCAACGGCAACACCAACGCGACCGCGATGATGATCGGCGAGAAGGCGGCTGACCTGATCCGGCCGGTGGAGCGTCACCGGCCCGTCGCCGTCCCGCAACGTGCCACTACCGAAGGAGCGTCGCTGTGACCACCGTTCTCGATCTCAACCAGGACGACATGTACTGCGCCGGCAGCTGGGTCCGCGCCGATTCCGAGGAGCGGGTGGCCCTGATCAACCCGGCCAACGAAGAGGTCTACGGAAGCGCGCCCGTCGGGAACTCGGCCGATGTCGACACGGCGGTGACCGCGGCGCGCGCTGCCTTCGAGCGTTCCGGCTGGAGCGCATTGTCGCCGTCGGAGCGGGGGGGATACCTCCTGAGGATGGCGGATGCGCTCGACCGGCGCGCCACGGAGGTCGGTGCGTTCGTCACCACGGAGAACGGGACCCTGCTGAGCCAGAGCATCGCCGTCAACGGCCATGTGAGCGCGATGCTGCTGCGCTTCTATGCCAACCTCTCCGAAACCGTCGTGGTGGAGGAGGATCGGGGCTCGAGCCTGGTGCGCCGAGAGCCCGTGGGCGTTGCGGGCATGATCGTCCCGTGGAACGGCCCGCAGATCCTGGCCGTCCAGAAGCTCGCCCCGGCGATGGTGATGGGGTGTGCGATGGTGATCAAGCCGGCTGCGGAGACGTCGCTGGACATCCGGTTTCTCGTGGAGGCCGCCGAGGAGGCCGGCGTGCCCGCGGGCATCATCAACGTCGTCACCGGCGGCCGCGAGACCGGCGCGGCGCTCGTCGCGCATCCGGGTGTGGACCACATCTCGTTCACCGGATCGGCGACCGGCGGGCGCAGCGTCGCCGCGGCGTGCGGCCGGGGGCTCAAGAGCGTCACGCTCGAGCTCGGCGGCAAGTCCGCGGCGCTGATCCTCGACGACGCCGACGTCGAGGAGTTCTGCCGGCAGATGCCCGCCCTGTGCCTGGCCAACTCGGGACAGGGCTGCTTCCTCTCGACCCGGATCGTCGTGCAGCGCTCTCGCTTCGATGAGGTCTGCGAGGGGCTGACCGCGACGCTGGCGACGATGCCCGCCGGCGATCCGCTCGATCCCGAGACCGCCTTTGGCCCGATCGTCAACGCCGCCCAGCACCAGCGCGTGCTCGAGTACGTGCAATCGGGCACGTCCCAGGGTGCCCGGGCGATCCTCGGCGGCCGCGGCAGGCCCGCTCAGCTTGACCGGGGGTACTTCGTGGAGCCAACGATCTTCGTCGACGTGACCCGCGAGATGCGGATCTTCCGCGAGGAGATCTTCGGGCCGGTGCTCGTGGTCGTCGCGGCCGACGACGACGACGACGCGATCGCGATCGCCAACGACTCCGACTACGGCCTGGGCGGGATGGTCTGGACGGGTGATCTCGAACGGGGCAACGCGGTGGCGCGGCGCATCCAGAGCGGGACGATCGGGGTCAACGGCTACACGCTGGACCCGCAGGCGCCCTTCGGCGGCGTCAAGGGCAGCGGCCTCGGCCGCGAGCTCGGCCCCGAGGGCCTGGCTGCGTACTGCAACTACAAGTCCATCTATCAGTCCGGAGGGGCCTTCTTCTAACCGATGTCAGATCGAGCGATGACGACGACCTCCAGCGAGGCGGCGGCCGACGGGGCCGCTGCGGTGCCGTCGCACTTCAACCCGCACGAGGCGACGTTCGACGAGGCCCGTCGTCTCTACGCCGCGGTGGGTGCGCAGGGCTGCCCGGTCGTCCACAGTGACGCCCTGGGCGGCTTCTACATGCTGACCTCGTACGCGCAGACGCGGCGAGCGGCGGGAGACTGGCAGCGCTACTCGTCCGCCGCGGGGGTGACGCTGCCCAAGCGGCCGGTGCGCTCGGCGGCGCTCGAGCACGATCCGCCGGAGCACGACCTGTGGCGCGGCCTGTTCAAGGAGGTGCTCAACCTCGCCACGTACCGCCGCTTCGAGGAGCGGATCGTCGCCATCACCACCGACCTGATCGATCGCTTCGCCTCCCGGGGGACGGCCGACCTCGTCGCGGAGTTCGCGGCGGTCCTGCCGGTGCTGGCGATCTGCGAGATCATCGGCATCGAGGATCCGGTGAGGGCCACGCTGGCGGGCGAGATCGCGATCGAGCTGCTTCAGGGGTTCACCGAAGCGGAGCGCTACGCGGCCGCCCACAGCCGGTACCGTGCCTTCTGCGCCGAGGAGATCGCCGAGCGACGCCGGTCGCCACGCGAGGATTTCCTGACCCGGCTGGCCACGCAGGAGGTGACGCCGGGACACACGCTCTCCGACGCGGAGATCGCCGCCCTCCTCAGCGGGTTCCTCAGCGCCGGCCATCACACGACGTCATCCCTGCTGGGCAGCATGCTGCACCGCGTCACCTCGGACACGGCGCTGAGGGATCAGCTCGTCGGGGAGCCGGCGCTGATCGCGAAGGCGGTGGAGGAATCCCTGCGCCTGGACACGCCGCTGCACTTCTTCTACCGCCAGACCACCGGTGACGTCGAGGTCGACGGGTGCCCGATCCCCGCCGGGTCAGAGGTGATGCTGAACTTCGCCGCCGCCAACCGCGACGGTCAGGCGTTCAGCTGTCCCGAGGAGTTCCGGCTCGATCGTCAGCCCAACGCCCATCTCGGGTTCGGGTTCGGCATTCATGCCTGTGCCGGCAGTCAGCTTGCCCGGCTCGAGTCCCGGGTGGCGATGGAGGCGTTGCTCGGCCGGCTTCCGGACATCGTCTGCACCGACGAGTCGGTCACGGTCAA
>CAJCHX010000071.1 GCA_903970215.1 Acidobacteriaceae bacterium | reverse complement strand
CGACGGGGCCCGGGCGACGGTCCGGCGCGCGCCGCTCGCGCACCGTCGCACCCGACTCGTGCGCACCGCCCTCGTATCCGGCACCGGTGACCCCGCCGGCGTCGGGAACCGCGGCAGGGCCGCCTGCGAGGCCGACGGGAGCCGCGCCGACTGCCGCCCCGACCAACTGTGGGGCTGCGCGACCGGGAACGCTGCTCTGCGGGCGGATCGTGTCGAGCGGGCGCCCGTCCTTCGTCTCGGCCGGCAACGAGATCTCACCGAGACCGATCCGGTGCTGGACCTTGCGCATCCACTCCGGTGCCCACCAGCAGTCGTCGCCGAGCAGTTTCATCACCGCGGGTACCAGCACCATGCGGACGATGGTGGCGTCGAGGATCAGCGCGACGATCAGCCCGAACGCGACGTACTTCATCATCACCAGCTCGGATCTCGCGAAGGCCGCGGTCACCACGATCAGGATCAGCGCCGCCGCGGTGATGATGCGCCCGGTGTTCGCGGTGCCCGCCCGGATGCACTGCGGCGTCGACGCCCCGGTGGCCCGTTCCTCGATCATGCGGGAGATGAGGAACACCTCGTAGTCGGTGCTGAGGCCGAATACCACGGCGATGATCAACACCAGGACGGGGGCCATCAGCGGGCCCGCCGTGAAGTTGAACACCGTGCCGCCGTGGCCGCCGACGAACATCCAGGTGAGGAACCCCAGCGTCGAGGCCAGGGTCAACGTCGACATCAACACGGCCTTGATCGGCAGTACTAGCGACCCGAACGCCAGGAACATCAGCACAGTGGTCACCACCACCAACAGGATCAGCAGCCACGGCAGGATGTCGAAGATCGACTGGATCGAGTCGTACTGCAGCGCAGGCGTACCTCCGACCAGGAAGTATCGATAGCCGGCCTTGGCGTCGGGGACCTTGAGGCCGCGCAGCCACTTGACCGCCTCACCGACCGCCTTCGAGTCGTTCGGGTCCTGCAACGTGGCCTGATAGACCTGGATCGTCACCGGGTGGCCCTTGTATTCGAGCGGGGGCGTCTTGGGATCGACGGCGGCGGCGATGGTCGACGCCGGCTTGTTGCCGTCCGGTGTGAACGCGCCGGTGAAGCCCGGGATCTTGTTCGCCTCGGCGACCACGGCCTGGACCTGGTCGTCGGTCGCGTTCATGAACACGATCTGCAACGGCTGCCCGGTGAGCGTCGGGAACAGTTCCTGGAACTTGTCCTGTGCCTGCCGGGTCGAATTGGTCGGCGGTAGATACTCCTGCGAGATGCCGCCGAACGTCAACTTGGTGATCGGCGTGACGAGCGCCAACAGCAGGACCACGATCACGGCGGTCGCCGCCACGGGGCGCTTCATCACCGCGTCGGTCACCCGGCCCCAGAAGCCGCGTTCGACCTCGTCCTTGGTCTTCGTCTTGGTCGCCGAGTGCGCCCACTTCTCGACCCGCGCGCCCCCGATACCGCGCTTCGCGAGTTCGCTGAAGAACCAGCCGAGGCTCAGCGCATCCACGCGCGGGCCGAGAACGGCCAGCATCGCGGGCAGCATCGTCAGCGACAGCAGGGCCGAACACAGCACTCCCAGCAGCGCACCGGTGGCCATCGATGTGAGCAGGCCGAGCGGTGCGATGTACAGACACACCAGCGCGCCGACGATCAGACTCGACGACATCATGACCGTCCGGCCGGCACTCATGACGGTCCGTCTGACCGCCGTCCGGGTGTCGTACCCCTCCGCCAGTTCTTCTCGGAATCTGCTCACGATGAACAGGCCGTAGTCGATCGCGATGCCCAGGCCGATCAGCGAGATGATCGGTCCGACGAAGAAGTTGACGTCGGTGATGAAGGTCAGCCCGTACACCAGCGCAGACGATGCGCCGATCGACATGACGCCGATGATCACGGGCAGCGCAGCGGCGACCACACCGCCGAAGACGAAGAACAGCACGATCGCGACCAGCGGGAGCGCGATCAGCTCGGCGCTCTCCGAGTCTTTCGCCACGCCCTCGGTGACGGCGCTGGTCACCGGTACCAGACCGGCGAACTCGGCGGTGAAGTCGGTCGACTTCAAGTCCGCGGCGAGGCCGTCACGGATGTCGATCCAATCCTTGCCGCGCTGCGTGT
>CAJCHX010000070.1 GCA_903970215.1 Acidobacteriaceae bacterium | reverse complement strand
CCCCGCCAGCGCCACCTTCCGGTCCGGCCCGCTGCCCCTGCTGGCAGGTCGGCCGCTGCCGGCCTTCACCCGCCGCGACGTGACGACCCGCGCCGAGCACCGCGCCCGCGTGGCCGAGGCGATCGACCGGATCCGGAGCGGCGCGCTCGACAAGGTCGTGCTCGCGCGGGCGCTCGAGTTCGTGGCGGCCGGTCCGTTCGACCCCGCTGAGGTGTTCGACCGGTTGCTCGCGGGTTCGCAGGACGGTGATGCCTTCCTGGTCGATCTCGCTCCGGCAGGCCCGGCCTACGACGGCGCCTTCCTCGCGGGCTCGATGCCCGAATCGTTGGTCCGGACCGAGGGATCGCGGGTGTTGTGCGCACCGTTCGCCGGCACCATGCCCCGCGGGGCCACGGAGGAGGCGGACCGGGCCGCGGCGGCGGCGCTGCTCGCGTCCGCGAAGGATCGCGACGAACACGCGTTCGTGGTGGATTGGATCACCGCGCGCCTCGCACCGTTGTGCAGCGAACTCCAGGTTCCGCCCCAGCCGCAGATCGCATCGACGCCGCAGGTCTGGCACCTGTGGACACCGATCCGAGGCGTGCTCGCACACGCGACGACGGCGCTGGACGTGGCGCTCGCCCTGTACCCCACCCCGGCGGTGTGCGGAACGCCCGACGCCGCGGCGCGCAGCGTGATCGCAGAACTCGAAGCGCACCGCGGGTTCTACGGAGGTGCAGTGGGATGGGCCGATGCCGACGGCAACGGCGAGTGGATGGTGGCTCTGCGGTGCGCCGAGCTGCGCCCGCGCGTCGGCCGGGTGGTCGCTCACGCGGGCGGTGGGATCGTCGCCGCCAGCGACCCCGACGCCGAGTACGACGAGACCACAGCGAAATTCGGCACGGTGCTGCGAGCGCTGGGTCTGTAGGTTCACGCCCGGTTGTTTCCGTCCCGGCGACAACCGGCCGGTAGCCGAGCGTCCGACTACGGTCTCCAGAATGAGCGAAACCCGCTGGCACTATCTGATGGACATGGACGGCGTGCTGGTCCACGAGGAACACCTGATTCCGGGCGTCGACGCGTTCCTCGGCGAACTCACGGCCGCCGGAACGCCGTACATGGTGCTCACCAACAACAGCATCCGCACCCCGCGCGACCTGCGGGCGCGGCTGCTGGCTTCGGGCCTGGACATCCCCGAGTCGCGGATCTGGACCTCGGCGCTCGCCACGGCGAAGTTCCTGGCGGAGCAGCGACCGGGCGGAACGGCGTACGTGGTCGGCGAGTCGGGTCTTACCACGGCCCTGCACGAGGCCGGCTACGTGATGACCGACAACGACCCCGACTACGTCGTGCTGGGTGAGACCCGGACGTACTCGTTCGAGGCGATCACCACCGCGATCCGGCTGATCGAGCGGGGATCGCGGTTCATCGCCACCAATCCCGATCCGACCGGTCCGTCCAAGGAGGGCTCGCTGCCCGCCACGGGCGCGGTGGCCGCCCTGATCCGCGAAGCCACCGGCCGGAGCCCGTACTACGTGGGTAAGCCCAACTCGCTGATGATGCGGTCCGCGCTCCGCGCGCTGGGCGCACACTCCGAGTCCACGTTGATGATCGGCGACCGGATGGACACCGACGTGGTGTGCGGACTCGAGGCCGGACTCAAGACGATCCTGGTACTGAGCGGGATCACCACCCGCGAGTCGATGGAGCACTTCCCCTACCGGCCGACGCTGGTGCTCGACTCTGTGGCCGATCTCCTCGGCCACACCGAGGCCCCGTTCGCCTGACCGGATTCCGGTGGATCAGGCACCGTGTCGGTACCTGATCCACCGAAATCTTGGCGGCCTACTGCCCCTTCACGTTCACCAGCTGGCGCAGTGTGGTCCGCACCTCCACCAGGTCGGCCGCGTCGGCCATCACGCGGTCGATCGGCTTGTACGCCTGCGGGATCTCGTCGACGAAGGCCTCGTCATCGCGGAACTCGATGCCCGCCATGGCCTCCCTCAACTGCTCCAGGGTGAACGCCCGCCGTGCCGCCGACCGTGAGTACTCACGGCCCGCGCCGTGCGGGGAACTGTTGAGCGCCACCGGGTTCCCCTTACCGCGCACCACGTACGACGCCGTGCCCATCGACCCGGGGATCACACCGAGCCGGCCGTCGTCCGCCTCGATGGCTCCCTTCCGAGACACCCACACCTGCTTGCCGAAGTGCTTCTCCTTCTTGGTGAAGTTGTGGTGACAGTTGATCCGCTCCGCCTCGACCACCGGTGTGCCCACCCACTCGCCCACCTGGCGCAGCACGCGATCCATCATCTCCTCACGGTTGAGCGCCGCGAACCGCTGCGCCCAGGTGAGCTCTGCGATGTAGCGGCGGAACTCGTCTGTGCCTTCGACCAGGTACGCCAGATCGGGGTCGGGCAGGTCGATCCACCACTGCTTGCAGAGCCGAGTCGCGACCGCGATGTGGTGCTGCGCGATCTTGTTGCCGACGCCGCGAGATCCCGAGTGCAGGAAGGCCCACACATCGTCGGCCTCATCGACACTCAGCTCTACGAAGTGATTCCCGCCGCCCAACGTTCCCAGCTGTAGCGGCCAGTTCCGTGCGTACGAAGCAGGGTCGAAGCCCCTGCGCTCGACCAGCTCGACCAGCTCCGCGACCCGCGGCTCCGCGGTGGCGACCACCTTGCGGTTGTACCGCCCGGGCGAGAGCGGCACGGCACGCTCGATGGCCTCACGCACGGACACCCGGTCGGCAGGCAGGTCTGCGAGGGTGAACTGCGTTCGCACGGCGATCATTCCGCAGCCGATATCGACCCCGACTGCCGCGGGGATCACCGCGCCCAACGTGGGGATCACCGAGCCGACGGTCGCCCCCTTACCCAGGTGAGCGTCCGGCATCAGGGCGATGTGCGGGTAGACGAACGGCAGCTTCGCCGTGGTGATCGCCTGCTCGCGGGTCTTCTCGTCCAGGATGGACGCCCACGAGATCAGGTGCTTGTCGATCTTCTCCATGTCGTTGCGCCGCATACGCGGCACGGATTCCTCTCTGTGCGATGGGTTCTCACCGACCGAGAGGCAACCGCGTGTCACACGACGTTCCCCGACCGGCAGGACTTTCCGGCCCGGGCGCCGCAGGCTATGCGGACACGACGAACCAGCGGTGGCCCTGTAATGGGCACCGCAGGTATTGCGTGTTCGACGTAGCCATACGGGTGACGTTAGGAGCCGGCGTACCTGCCGCGCAACGGAATTACCGCCACTGCAGCCCGACGCGGGCGACGCTGCTCGACGCCCCTCGGGGCGGACCTACAGCGCGGCGTCGAGGTCCCCGATGAGGTCGTCGACGTTCTCCAGTCCCACGGACAGGCGCACGGTGGAATCGGTGAGGCCGATCGCCGCACGTCCCTCCGGGCCCATCGCCCGGTGAGTGGTGGTGGCGGGGTGGGTGATCAGCGACTTGCTGTCGCCGA
>CAJCHX010000069.1 GCA_903970215.1 Acidobacteriaceae bacterium | reverse complement strand
GTCGCGTTTCATGGCGGGACCCTCAAGTGGTCCGAACGCGATCATGTCGATGCCGGGACTCGTTCGATGCGCTTCGAGCAAATCCATGGCGACATGGCCGAACTCTGCGGTGAGTGGCGCGCCTCGCACGACGCCGATTTCACGACATTGGAATTCGCTGCATCGTTCGATCTCGGTATGCCCGCGGTGGCCGAAATTCTCGATCCGATCGCGACGTCGGCATTCACCAGCACCATCACCAGCGTCTTGAAGGGCTTACTGGGCCCGCAGATCACCATCGACACGATCCCGACTGGAGCGGTGGCACGGTGACTACTCACGCTCACCTCCACGCGATCGCCTCGACCACCGGCCGACGTCGTTCGTTCCTCGCCGAGAACCACGAAGCCGCCGACCTGATGGCGCGTACCACAGCGGAGGGCATCGACAACTATTTCGACGCCGATGCCCCGGCATGGGCACTGGCCGTTCCGGCAGCGCAGCAGAGCCTGCTACGCGCGAACCTCGACATCGCCGACATCGACCTCATCGTGTATTGCACCGAGTCCACCGACTCCCGGTCGGCAATCAGTAGGGATCCGAACAAACTTGCGCAAGCTCTTGGCGGATCTCACACCCCACTGGTCGGGGTCACGGGCAACGTCTGCGCCAATGCCGGTGCGGCACTGTCAGTTGCACGAAATGCCATCATCTGCGGGGAAGCGGAAAACGTACTCGTCGTCACCGCCGACGCGTGGGACGACCGGCCGCGACTCGTCGATGCAGGGACCTGCTTGATGAGCGACGCGGCGGCCGCCGCGATCGTCTCGACCGCACGACCGTCCCACCACGTGTCCTGGGAGATCGCCGCCGTCCATCCCGCCGTCGACCACGACATGCACGACGTCGATCCTGCGGTGGACACCATGGAGATGGTCAGGGGCACGGTCGCCGGAATGCAACGCGCCACGGCACGCCGCGCCGCCGTCGTCGGCGGACAAATGGTCGACCACGTCGTGTCCGGCAATCTCGGCGACACCGTCATCAAGATGTTCGCCCGTCTTGTCGGGATCGACCACGAACAGATCTATCGCCTCACGGCCGACAACGGCCATTGCCTCGCCGCCGACGTGCTGATCAACCTCGATCATTTCGAGGCACGGATGGGAAACGACGACCGAGTCCTGGTTCTCGCCACTGGACACAACTACTGGACCTGTGTGGATCTCACGACCCGGCGGGCAGCAGGATGAGTGTCGACCGGTTCCGTCTCACATCCCGTCCGCGCCGCGATATCGCGCTGATGATCGGCGTTGCCCTGCTCGGTGCACTGAGCTTCCTGCTGGTGGCGCCCACCCTGACCGCCTCTCTAGCCGACTACGACGATCCGCAGTCGGATTTCTCCAACGCACTCGCCGCCTACCGTGACCGCACGGGCGTCGACCTCGAACAGGGTCTCCAGGTCATCGTCGACTGTGGGCTTACCACCCGCGCCGGATGCACCTCGCTTGATGAGGTGCGTGACGCCGTCCGCACGGTCCCAGGCGTCGTCAGCGTGGTCGATGCACACACGACCGGCCGCGCGGATCTCATCTCGGCAGACGGACGTCACGCCTACCTCGGTGTAGGAATCGACAACTCGGGCGACGACGCCAAGTTCGTCGACACCGTGCGCACGACGATCGCCGCCCGGACCGGGCTGTCAGGAAGTGTCACGATCGGGGGCCCGACCGTCGCCAACGCTGAGACAGCGGCCATCTCCACCACAGATCTCGTCCGCGCGGAATTGATCGCCTTCCCCATCCTGTTCGCGGGCCTCGTCTGGGTGTTCCGTAATCTCATCGCCGCCGCGATCCCCTTGGTGGGAGCAGGTTTCAGCATAATCGTCGCCTTCATTCCGCTGGCGTTCGTCACCACATTCACCGATCTGTCGACGTTCGCGTTGAATCTCATCTCCGCTCTCGGCACCGGCCTGAGCATCGACTTCAGCCTCTTGATCATCACCCGCTTCCGGGAGTTCGTAGCTTCGGGTGCCACCGTCGAAGAGGCCGTCCGCCGGACCCACCTAACGGCCGGACGCACAGTCCTGTACAGCGGATTGACGGTCGCGGCCGCCGTCGCGACACTGTGCGTCTTTCCCCAACGATTCCTCTACTCGATGGGACTTGCCGGCGCCTCTGTCGCGCTCGCCGCCACCGTGTTCGCCCGCTGGGTGCTCCCCCGGCTGCTCTCAGCACTCGGCGGTCGCGTAGTCCTCGCGAACGCGCGTTCGGGCGAGCGGTCACGATCACGCTGGGACAGGTGGAGTCGATTCGTAGCGCGGCATCCGCTTCCTGTGGCGCTCGCAGGAACGGCGGCCGTCGCACTGCTCACCGCACCTGCACTGGGCGTGCAGTTGCGCGGCTACGACGTGGGTGTCCTACCCGCCGACTCCGACGCGAGTCGCGTCGATCGCCAGGTGGCCACCATGTTTCCGCAGGCGCACGACGACGTGACCGTGCTGCTTCCAGCTCAAGGCCCAGACCAGCGTCGGAACCTGATCGACGCGATCGGTCGGGTCCCGGGCGTGGCGGGACCTGCCCGCATCGCACCACTCGGACCCCAGGGCAGCGTGCTCTCGGTACGCCTGCGCGACCTTCCGACGACTCCTCGGGCTCAGCAGACGCTCACGGTGATCAGGTCCGAATTGCCAGCCGGTTCAAGAGTTCTCGGCGAAGCCGAGAGATTCCACTCGATGCTGCACAGTCTGTTCGAGCGCGTCGGGTGGGTGATCGCGCTATTGGTCACTATCAGCTGCGTCTTCCTATACCGGCTCACGCGGTCGCTGGTGATACCGATCAAGAACGTGCTGATGTGTTCCCTCACCGTCGCAGCGACGATAGGTGTCCTCGTCCTGGCGTTCCAGTGGGGTCCACTGGGCGGCCCGTCCCGGAACAGCATCGAGATCAGCTCGATGATCATCGTCGCGGTGCTGTCCTTCGGCCTATCGACCGACTACGCCTCCTTCCTCTTCCATCGCATGACCGAGGAGAAGGAGCGCGGCGCCACTCCCGCCGACGCAGTGCGCGTCGGGCTCTCCCGCACCGGTCCGGTTGTCACCGCAGCGGCCGGGTTGCTCTTCGTACCACTGTTTGCACTTACCGCGTCCCGTCTGTCGCCGGTACAGGAACTGGGATTCGGCGCGGCGATCGCGGTGGTATTGGACGCGACCGTGATGCGGACCCTGTTGGTCCCGTCACTGATGGCGTTACTCGGCCCCTGGAACTGGTGGCCGCACATGCACAGAGAACCCACGACAGGGGAGGTCACCGATGACGGCGTTCGGCTCGAACGTGCCTGACCGCCTCAGGGACCTGCCTGTTCCTTTGCTCCAGGCGCCCATGGGCGCAGTCAGCTCGCCTGCGATGGCGTGCGCCGTAGCGGCAGCGGGTGCCGTCGGATCAGTCGGCCTGTACCGGACCATCGACACCACCGAACTACACCGAATCGGTCGCAAGTTGGCGCGTGCCAGTGGACAGGTGGCCGTGGGACTGGTGCCGGAGCTACTGCCCGACAACGACGTGCGACGACAGATCACGACCATCGCTGCAGCCACCCGGCCAGGCACGTGGTGGCTGACCTTCGGCCCACTCTCCGACGATGTCGCCGGCGAGTTATGCGCAACACGACGGCCTTGGCTCGCACAGGTCGGGACGGTGGCCGAAGCGCATTGCATGCTTGAACGCGGTGCCACCGGGATCATCGGACAGGGCGTCGAAGCCGGCGGCCGACAACTCGGGTCAGCACGACGCGACCAACTGCTGCGCGACCTCCGAATGAACTTCCCAGCGGCGACGATCGGGGCCGCCGGCGGAGTCACGTCAGCTAGAGAGATCCGACGCACAACGGAATTGGGCGCAGACTTCGCATGCGCCGGAACACTTTTCGTTGCTAGTACCGAGTCCAACGCCCATCGCTTCTATCAGCAACAGGTCGTAGACGGGATGGGGTGCGAGACAGTGATCACCGATGCGTTCTCGATCGGCTGGCCGCGTCGGCATCGGGTGCTGAGACGCTGCCTGCCGAGCCCGACGGCGACCCGACTCAGCAGAATCGGCACCCGTCACGGAACCGCCGGTCCGGAGCCGGTATTCAGCCATACTCCGACGGTACCCACGCACGACTTCCGCGGCGACGTGTCACGCCTGGCTCTGTACGCGGGAACCGGGATCGACGCGATCACACGGACATCCAGTTGCTCCGACATCATCGAGCGACTCGCCGCGAAACCCCGGCCCGTCACGACACCGACACGAAGGCGACCGTCGTGAAAATCGAGAGACGTCCAGCACCGCTGTGGGCTACGTGGGGACTGTTCGCAGCTTGGCTCGTCCACGACATCGAGGAAACGCTGACCATCCCCGGATGGACCACACAAGAGCATCACACGTTCCGAGACCGCCGGCTGCCGGTGCCACCCATCTCGAAGGAGCAGGTGCGCGTCACGATCGGGCTCGCCGGTGTACTGGTGGCCACGGCCGCCGAACGCGGACGACGAAGTGGTGGGCGCAGTCGCCTGTACCAGTGGTCACTCGCGGCCTTCGGGTGGCACGGCGCCGTGCACATCGCTAACAGTGTTGTGACACAGGGATACTCGCCGGGCGTCGCGACCGTCGCACCGGTAGTTGTGCCCTTCTACCTCGCCGCCCACAGGGCGCTGTCCGCCCGCCAGATCGCGATTCCGAACCGCGACGCCGCCGCCGGCGTCGCAACCGTTTTCATCGCGACGCTCGCCGTCGCACACGGCATCGGGCGTATCGCCACCCGCCACGCACCGCCATCGCCCACGGCCTTCAAAGACATCGACCTGATGAACAGACCGCGTTTACCTGAGCAAGGAGAAAACTGATGGAACTAGCCATTGTCGCCGCAGCCGTGACGCTGCCGGGCGTCAGCACCGTCGCAGACTTCTGGCGCGACGCCACCAGCGGGCGAGTCGCACTCGAGGACTACTCACCCGATCAGCTCGATGAGCTGGCCGTACCCCAATCCATCCGTGCCAGCCCACGTTTCGTCCCGACAGGGAGCTATGTCGACGACGCCGATCGCATCGACCTGGACGCATTCGGACTCACCGCAGGTGAAGCGTCACTCTTCGACCCGCAACAGCGTCTGATCCTCAAGCTCGGACGTGAAGCGATCGTCGCCTCCGGCGTGGACACCAACACACTGACAATCGGTGTATACGTGTCGACCACCGCATCAAGCTACCTCCACACACGGGTACTGCCCAATCGCGCTTTCGACACCCGCGCGGTGCACTACCCCAGCATGATCGGGAACGACAAGGACTTCGCCGCCACGCGGCTGGCCCACAAGCTCGGTCTTCGGGGTCCAGCACTATCGGTTCAGACCGCCTGCTCGAGTTCGCTGGTCGCCGTTCACGAGGCCGCACTTGCCCTGCAGGCCGGCGTGATCGACGCCGCCGTCGTCGCCGGCGCGTCGATCACGGTGCCGCAACAAGGTGGATACCTGTACACGGACGGGGGCGTGCTGTCTCCGACCGGCCGGTGCCGTCCGTTCGACGAGGCAGCCGATGGCACGGTCAAGGCAAACGGCGGAGGTGCGGTGGTTCTGCTGCCGCTGGATTGTGCTCGGCGTGAGGAATACGAGGTCATCGCGGTCCTGAGAGGCGTTGCCGTCAACAACGACGGTGTCGACAAGGCAGGGTTCACCGCCCCCTCCGTCCGAGGGCAGGCGGCGGCGGTGAGCGACGCTCTCACCCGAGCCGGACTGCCAGCCGCTTCAGTGGGGTACGTCGAAACCCATGGAACTGGAACGCGTATCGGCGACCCCATCGAGCTGCGCGCATTGCAGCGCGCACACGGCGCGCCATCCGGAGCCAAATGCCACCTGGGTTCGGTCAAGGCCAACTACGGCCATCTGGATGCGGCTGCCGGAATCGTCGGCCTGATCAAAGCCGCTCTGGTCGCGCGAACCCGAAAGATACCGCCACTCGCGAACTTCGAGAAGCCGAACACCGAACTGCGTTTGGCGCGTACCAGATTCGTCATCCCGACTGAGCTCGGCACTCTCGATGCTACAACCGCAGCCACCGCCGTCAGCGCTTTCGGCATGGGGGGTACCAACGCTCATGCGATCCTCACAGGCCCACCGTCGGCGCCGGTCAGTCAATCGGCGCACCCGGCGACGGTCACGCTCTGCGCACCGTCGGCAGCGACGCTCGCCGAATTCCGCCGGCGACTCGCCGACCACCTGGAGCTGGACGAGACGATCACTCCCGCCGACGTGATCGCCACACTCGACAGGCGGCCGACGCGGGGCACCGCCCGATGGTCGAGAACGGTGAGCGACCGCGCCGAACTCATCGACGCATTGCGCCACCTGGAGTCACGCAACGACCAGACCGTCACCGACAATACGAACGGAGGGCGACACGTCTGGTTACCGTTGGCACCGAGCCAGGAAACCGTCGTCGATCTTCCGGAACCGTCCCGCGAAGAAGAAGAGGCGCGGCACGTCGAAGCCCCTCGCAGCACGTCCACCGCACGTGAGGCCGTTCGTGCCGTCATCCTCGAACGGATTCGCCACCATCTCGGTGATGACGACACAGGAACAGCGGACGACTTCTTCGAGTCAGGTGGGGAATCCATCATGCTGGTCGACGTGGTCGCGGACGTCGGGGAGCACTACCACACCCGGCTCTCATTCGATGAACTCGACGGACTCACCCGGATCCACGACATCATCGAGGCGTTAGTGCCGCAGATCTCTGGCGACGACGGTGAAGACTCGCCGCGTAGCGCTCCTGCCCGCATCATCCGATTGGACACCCCGAGCTACCGGCCGTTCTACCTCCATCCACCAGCCGGTGGCACCAACTTCTGCTACGTCGACCTGCACCGTGACGCGCCCGAGATTCCAATTCACGCATTCCGCGCAGACCTCGACGCCCGATCGCAGGACATCGAGGACATCGCCCGCCGATGCATCGCCCACATCCCGTCGGGACCGACACCGGTACGCATCGGCGGATACTCGTTCGGCGGCAACGTCGCTGTCGAGATCGCACTTCAACTCGAAGCGCGAGGCGATCGCGTCGATGAGATCGTGCTGTTCGATTCGCTCGTCCCTAGGTCGTACCGCGGAATCGATATCAGCGACGAACACTACAGCGCGGCGATGGCCGAGATAGCCGCGAACGCCACCGGTGACCGCGCTTCGAACCCCATCGACCTCCTGGCACGACTCGGAGACCAGGCCACCAACGCTGGCGATTTCGCCAAGTTTCTCGCCCTGTGGCAGAGCAACCACAAGGCCCTCATCCGCTACCGCCCCGCAGGTAAGACCAATGCACGGATCACCGTTTTCCGAGCCGCTGAGCCGCACCCACAGACGGAGCTAGAACTGCTTGGCATCGATGAGGTCGACAAGAACGAATGGGCCGAGTACTCCGAGCAACCACTGCGGATCATCGACGTCCCAGGAAATCACTACACCATGTTTACCGATCCGGTCCACCGCGCGACGCTCGCGCACCACTGGCGGCTCCTGTTCGCCGACAGCCCCCGCATGCTCACTGCCTGAACTCAGTCCACAACACGAGAAAGCCCACCATGACCAACACGATCAGCACCGGCACCCAGGCCGGAGCAGCCCAGACTAGACTGACCATCGCGTACCACGTCAACCCAGCAGACGCCGGAACCAACGTCGGTAGCCTGTCTCGGCTCCCCGAGGACGTGCACGTGGACCGTTATATCGACGCAGTGAGCGCCACTATCACCAACACCCCAGCACTCAACGAGTTCTTCACCGTCGGCTGCGACGGCCATGTGCAGCGCCATGTGCACTCGGCCCGCCATACCGTCGAACGACACACAGTCGAAGACCTCGATCACCTGCATGCCGAGGTCACGCGGCGTACCGACACCCCGATCGACCCCGGCACCTGGCCGCTGATACGCACCGCCATCTACACCGTCGGCGACTCGCGATATTTCTACCTCGGCGGCTCCCACGTCGCGATAGACGGATTCGGCGCCTACCTCGTCATGAAGGACATCGCGGACGCCTACCGATGCGAAGATCTGGCGACGTGGCGACCCGACCCCAGCCTGAGTCCCGCCGATCTCTCCAAGGTCGACCTGAACGAGACCTCAGCAGAGAAGTGGTTCCGGACGACGCTGCCCTCCGGCCCCTTGTCGATACCGGAGTGGGAGTCGTCGCGTGGCGGTGACGGCGTGCTCTCGGGCTCGGTCACCCACACCGACGTACCCGATGAACTCATCCGTCGCGTCGAACGCACCCGAAATGCACTAGGGGTCAGCAGCTTCTCGGTGTTCTTGGCAGCCGAGCTACTCCTCTTGCGTTGCGTCTCCGGCTCGACGACGCCGGTGGTCTCGGTTCCGTTGTCATGCCGCCGCGCCAGCGCCGACCACGCCCAAACCCGTGGTGCGGTCGTCAACGCTCTCCCGCTGGCCGTCGACCTGTCACTGCACGCCACAGCAGGAGAATTGATCGGCGCTGTGCACCGCCGGATGAGCGAACTGACGGCGTTCGAGCATCTGGACCCGTCGAAGCTGCGCGAGATGCTGACAGGATCGACGGAGGTCATACCATCCGCCAGTTTCACCTACTACCCGGCCCCCTTCGTCGTCCCCTTGGACTCGGCAACCCCGGTCACACCAGTGTGGTTCGAGCGTAAGCACCTACAGTATCCGCTCGCATTGGTCCTCGCCCGGTCCCCTCAGGGCACCATCCTGCGAACAGAACAGGCAGACGGACTGGCCGACATCGATGTGCCCAGTCTCTATCTGACCATTCTCGAACAGATCACCACCTTGCCAGGGATCGGCGTCGCCGCCCTCGAATGGCAGCCTGCGGGGTCTGATCGCGCCGCACACCTTCCGCCGATCGCATCGTTCCCGTCCACACAGTCGAGTATTCCATCGAGGTGGAAGCAGCAGGTCGCAGACCATCCGGACGCCGTCGCAGTGAAGGCCGGCGGCTCATCCTGGAGCTACCGCGAACTCGATGCCGTAGCCCGCCGGATCGCATCCGCCGTCGAACACGACATCGAGGCAACGCTTGTCGGAGTGGCGATCCCGCCGTCTGCCGAACTCGTCGCCACACTGCTCGGAATCCTCATGTCCGGCAAGGCATACGTCCCGATCGATGTGGCGGCGCCGGTCAACCGGGTCGAGTCGATCGTCGACACCTGCTCGGGGCTGCCGCTCGTCACCGTCGGTGAATGCCCCTGGGACATCCCCGACCTCGCGCCCATCGAATACCAACAGCTGATCGCCGACAAAGGTACGACGCAGGACGTTCGCCCGGACGGCGACTCGCTCGCCTACGTGATCTTCACATCGGGATCCACAGGCCGGCCTAAGGGCGTGCCGATCCACCATCGCAACGTCACCAGGCTCATCGACAGCGTCTGCACCGTAAGTGAACTCGACGCGCAAACATGGACACTCTTCCACTCGTACGCATTCGACTTCTCGGTCTGGGAGATCTTCGGCTGCCTGCTCACCGGCGGTCAGCTAGTGATTCCCGACGACGCCGTGCGCGCCGACCCGACACGGTTCGTCGACTTCGTCGTCGAAGAGGGCATCGAGGTCCTCAACCAGACGCCGTCGGCCTTCGGCTTATTCATGGCCGGTGCGAGCGACGCACAATTGCGCGCCAGCGCGATCCGGACCCTGATCTTCGGTGGAGAAGCCCTCTACTTCGATCAGCTGCGACGGTTCCGTAACCTGCGAGGCGACGCCACGGATGTCATCAATATGTATGGGATCACCGAGACGACGGTGCACACCACATACCACCATGTCGTAGATGCCGACGTAGTCGAACCACGATCCATCATCGGAGCGCCCCTTCCGGACACGGGCGTGATGATCGTGGATACAGACGGGCGAGTTCTCCCAGTCGGCGTCCTCGGCGAACTCGCCGTCTATGGTCCCGGCGTCACCGGCGGATACCTGAACCGTCCGGATCTCACCGCTGAGAGGATCACGACGGTTGCCGGGCACCCGAACACCTACCTGTCTGGCGACCTCGGATACGTCACGTCGGACGGCGGCATCGTCTATGTCGGGCGCGGCGACAACCAACTCCAACTTCGCGGCCATCGGGTCGAACTCGGCGAGGTCGAGTGGGCACTGCGGCAGCACCCAAAGGTGTCTGACGCCGCAGTGGTGCCGCGCGGCAGCGGCATCGACACACAACTGACAGCCTTCGTCGTTCCATCTTCAGAGCACGAGGGCCGATTCGAGCTCCGGCCCTCCGATCTAGCCGACTGCCTGCCGTGCTACATGATGCCCGCTGAAATCACACCCCTCGCGGAGCTACCGGTCACCCTCAACGGAAAGATCGACCGGGCCCGGCTCGCCGCGACGGCTGCACTCCCTGATGCGTCCCCAGTGATGGACGGCGACCTACAGTCGTGTGTTCGGACAGCATGGTCAAAAGTATTGGGCCACAGTGAGTTCGGGGATTTCGATCGGTTTCTCGACGTCGGCGGTGACTCGCAACGCGCGGTTGCCCTGGTGCACCTTCTCCGCGTGGCGTTGAATCTGCCCGATCTCGCCGTAGTCGACATCTTCGAGTTCACCACGATCGATCAGCTCGTCAGGTTTCTTGAGGACGAACTGCAATTGTTCGTCCGGTGATGGCAGGCGATGTGTGTCATCAGTATTGGCGATGGGCCGACAAGGGTTGCACGACCGGTATGGACATGGCGTATGACAGGCTGCCAGGTTCAGAGCACGACAGCGTACCGAGGAGGGTCCCTGCGTGTCAGGGTGAGGTGAGACCACCGGTTCATAGCAACCCCCGCCTGGCAGGGCGAGATCGGATCTGACGTTCGCGATGACTTCCACCATGTTGCCGGTGACTGCGCTCGTTGATTCTCCCCAGTTCTGCTAACCGAATCTCCCCACTTGTGTGCATCCGCCAAGTAGGGCGGGCCTCCTTCGATGCTGGTGGTCTCTGACCACGCACCAGCCTTCGAGGGAGGCCCGCTCGTTCATGCTCACACAAGGAGAGACTGTGGAAGCACATGCCCTGCGCAGGCAGGGGTGGACGATCTCAGCGATCGCCCGTCATCTGGGACGGGACCGTAA
>CAJCHX010000068.1 GCA_903970215.1 Acidobacteriaceae bacterium | reverse complement strand
GGTGGGCGTGCATCTCGCGCTGTCCGAGGCGCCCGGCACGCTGCGGACCGGGTCGCGCGGCTGCTGCTCGCGCGAGGACGCGGGCGACGCACGTCGCGCGGCCGATGTGCTGGGCATCCCGTTCTATGTATGGGACTTCGCGGACCGTTTCCGTGCGGACGTGATCGACGACTTCGTAGCGGCCTACGCCGCGGGCGAGACCCCCAACCCGTGCTTGCGCTGCAACGAGCGGATCAAGTTCTCGGCCCTGGCCGACCGGGCGTACGCGCTGGGCTTCGACGCGGTCGCCACCGGTCACTACGCCCGGTTGTCGGGAGGTGAGCTGCGCCGCGCGGTGGACGCCGACAAGGATCAGTCGTACGTGCTCGCGGTGCTCACCGCCGAGCAGCTGGCCCGGGCGATGTTCCCCGTGGGCGATACCCAGAAGCCGGAGATCCGCAGGGAGGCGCAGCGGCGCGGGCTGGCGGTCGCCGACAAGCCCGACTCGCACGACATCTGCTTCATCCCGTCCGGCGATACCCAGGCGTTCCTCGGTGCCCGGATCGGGCTTCGGCCCGGAGCCGTGGTCGATGCCGAGACCGGCGTCCACCTCGGCGAGCACACCGGCGTGCACGGTTTCACGATCGGTCAGCGCAAGGGGCTGGGCCTGCCGGGACCCGGACCGGACGGCGCGCCGCGGTACGTCACCGCGATCGATGCCGAGACCGGAGTCGTCGAGGTGGGTACCGCCGACCGGCTGGCCGTCTCGCGCATCGTCGTCGAGGGCGCGGTGTGGACCTCCGGCGTCGCGCCGGAGGCGCCGGTGTCGGCGACCGTGCAGGTGCGTGCGCACGGCGGACTCGCGCCGGTGGTCGCCCGTGCGGACGGCGATCGGATCGTGATCGACCTCGCCGAACCCCTGCGCGGTGTGGCCCGCGGGCAGGCGGCAGTGCTGTACGCGCCGGATGCCGAGCGCGGCGATCTCGTTCTCGGTTCCGGCACCATCCGCGCGACGGAGTCTGCGGCCCGCGGGGCGGCCTCGGCGGTTCATGCCTGACCACGCCGACCGCCCGCCCGCTGCGCCGCAGGTGTTGGTCGGGGCGGCGACCGGCGTCGGCTCCCACCCCGGTACCGATTCGCGCGAGGCGGCCACCGTCGTCGTCGGCGAAGTCGCGCTGCCCTACCTGCCCGAGCTGCCGGCACGGGGGATCGGCGCCGACATGATCGGCCGGTCCACCGGCCTGTTGGTGGACGTCGGGGTCGACGCGTCGACCACCGGATACCGGATCGGCGCGCGCGGCGGCGCTCTGGCACGAACGATCACCGATCTGCTCCACCGGGATGAGGATGCGTTCGAGGAGGCGTACGAGACCGCGGGGCTGCGCGACTCGGGCCGTTGGGTCAAGGTGCAGTCTGCTGGGCCGCTGACCCTCGCCGCGTCGCTCGAGCTGGCGAACGGACACCGCGTGCCGCGTGACCGGGGCGCCCTGCGGTACATCGCCGAGTCGCTCGCCGAGGGTGTGGTCGGGCACGCGCGCGACGTGGCCAGACGGTGCGGTGCGGGCGTCGTGGTGCAACTCGACGAGCCCATGCTCGACACGGTGCTCACCGGCCGTATCCCGGCGCTGACCCGGTTCGACCCGATCCGGCCGCTGCCCGGCCCCGACGCGGTGGCGCTGCTGGACGTGGTGCTCGACGCGGTCCGGGCCGCCGGATTCGTCTCGCTGCTGCACGTGTGCGGACCGATCGACTGGACCGTGATCGGCGCGGCACGGGTCGACGCTGTGAGCGTGGACGTCTCGCTTCTCTCCGCGCAGGACTACGACGGTATCGGTGCCTGGGTCGAATCGGGACGCCCGCTGGGGCTGGGCCTGGTCCCGGCGTTGCCCGGACCACGGGAGCTGATCCTCGAAACGGTGATCGAGCCGGCGACCAGGTTGTTCGACGCGGTCGGCCTGTCGCGCGCCGCGCTGGGTTCCGGCACATTCGTCAGCCCCGCGTGCGGGTTCGCCGGTGCGCCTCCGGCGTATGTGCTGCCCGCCCTCGCGATGTGCACCCGCGCGGCCGACGCCATCAGCTCGGATCCTGCGGCGCTCTGATAGTCATGGTCACGATCGCGGCCTGGGCGGGTGTTGACGACGGTCCAAAGTTAGGCCAGAAGCGGCGGTCGAAAAGTAGGCCACGTGGTTGTGGTCATTGTGCCGTGTTGTCCGCGCGTGCGGAGGGCAAGGTGTCGATTCCGGTGTCTTTGAGTCGGTAGCTCGAGCCTT
>CAJCHX010000067.1 GCA_903970215.1 Acidobacteriaceae bacterium | reverse complement strand
GCCGAGTTTGACCGGCCGTACGGCTACTTCGGGTCATGGAAGACCGTCGGCACGGAGGTCGAGGTTGTCGAGGCTGCACAGCCCGTGGCGACCGCGCCGGCCGATCTGTCCGCGAGCGGCCCGATGCTTCTAACGGTCAAGCAAGCGGCCATGGCGCTCGGTATCGGGACGTCGATGCTTTACCAGCTCCTGAACCAGGGCGACATCGACTGGGTCGCCGTCGGATCCCGGAAGTACGTCAACCGAGAAGACCTGCTGGCGTTTATCAGGAAGAACACGCACAACGGCTACCGGTGAGTCGGCCTTCCGTCGAAGCGCGCACGGATGAGGGGCTTCGTTCCCCTGGCCGAGCTCCGACCCCCGGGTCGAACGCGCCTTCCTCTTTCGACAGCGTCACCGTGGTCGACGGTGTGCCTATCCCGTATTGGCCAGCGAGCCGACGGCTTAGCGGGCGACGCTGTTAGATCCCGTCAGGCCTCGTCCTCGGAGAGTGCCGCGGCGGCGGCCGCGATCTTGGCGGCGACATCCTCCAGCGAGGACTCCGCCGTGTCGAGGCCGGAACGCGAGGCGAGCAGCGGGCTGACGTCCCGGAGGGCATCGAAGGTCGTGCCATGAGCGACGGGGATGACTCGGTCGGTCGCGAGCAGCGCGGAGAGTTCCTTGTCGGCGATTCCCTCGGCTTGCAGGCTCCTCAGCAGCGCCGGGGTCACCAGCACGATGCCGACCCGAGATGTCGCCAGCCCCCTGTCGATCTCGCGCAAAAGCGACTTGCCGAGGCCGACGTCTTTCTCGCTGAACCAGACGGTCGCGTCGTTGGCCTTCAGGAAGTCGTACAGCTCGGTCGCGCAGCCGCTGCGGTCATCCCAGGCGTGGCAGAGGAACAGGTCGCGACGCTCCGGGTGAGTACGCGCCTGCTCCTCGGCCTTACGTGCCAGAGGCTCGACCGAGCGCCACTCGGCAGAGGTGTACGACGCTGATCCCCCACTGCGAGTTCGACGCGACCGCCCACCGCCGGACGACCCGCCTCTGCCAGAGGATCCACCGCTCGGGGTGGATCCACCCCCGCCACCCCGGTACGAGGTGACTGGCGGAGCGTAGGACGGAGCGTACGAGTAGGAGGACCGGTATGACGATCGGTATCGGCACGCCGGGCAGTTAGCGGCACCGCTCGCCGTGCGATGCCCGTAGACGGGCGCTGTACAACCGGACATGACTCGATGCTAGGCGTGGCCTACGACATCAGGCCGTCAGCGCGCGGCGTTCATCGCAGTGCGGCTCCGCCTTCGATCATCGCGAATTCACCGGCTCGCACTTTCATCACCACTGGGTTAGGACAACGCTTGAGCGATGGCGACCAAGACAGGAGCGACTGCGACCGTCATCGAGCACGACGGCAAGCTGTGGAAGCCCAAGCCGGGCGCGATGGCGACCGCGGAGGAGTTCGTCGCGGCCCGCACCCTGATGGTGGAGATTCATCGGGACGGTCGGTGGAACCCCTGGGTGTCCGATGACCGAGCGGCGGAACTCGAAGCCGCGATGGACACCTTCGAACAGTTACACCACGTCCTGGGACGTCACCGCGCCGCACTGAGCTGCATACGGAAAGACAACCACAGGTCGCCCCGCACAAGGCGCGACTCGAACGCTCCGAAGACGTCTGGGCGGTTCACACACCTGGTCAGCGCTTTCCGGTAGATCACCTCAACCTGCTGCGGCTCATCGCTCTGATGAGCCCGAGGGAAAGCCCCCGGGTCGCCGCGCGCCGGTTCGACCGCTATGCCGCTTTGCGCGCTCCGCGGACCCTGCCGCAGTACGGGCGTCACATCCGGTTCAGAATAGAACCTATGCCACCGCAGTGGATCATCATGGACTTGCACAACGGCCAAGACCTCGCCGAGATCACCGCGACAGATCGTGCCCACGCGCTTGAGCAGATGGCGCGCATCGCCGACATGTACGACGAGCATCCGGAGTGGTTCGACGTACGACCCGCCACGGCGGACGATTACTAGCACGGCCCCTCGGAGCGCGCCCATAGCCGGCGATGAACGCTCGGCGGCCGCAGGTCACGGACATGATCATTTCGGTGCAGGCACACTCGGACCCGGGCGAAGTAACATCGAACCCACCTCGCGTCGGCGACGGGAAGCGCGGGCGTGGTCGGCCCAAGTGGGTGTAGACCCGACCCCGGGACATGCCGAGCTAAGCTGCGATCTCGGTTCGTGCGTAGCCCTGATCGAGCATCGCCCAGGCGAACGCAGATTTTCCGGCGTCATCTTCAATGGGCAAGGTACGCGGAGGACATGGTCCGGGTCCGGGCAGACGCGAGGGGTGATGTTGGCTGCGGTCACTGTGATGCGGTTCGGGTCGAACAGTCGTCCCGCCACGACGCCAATTACCGGCTCGACGTGCGCGATCCGACCACCGAGCAGGCACCGGATAGCAGCCCGCTGCGCATCGAGCCTGGCCTGCTTCCACTGGCCAGCAGTGTGCAGTGCTCTGCGCGCATCGGCGGCAGCCTCTCGCTGCTCCCGCTGACGCGCAACCGCG
>CAJCHX010000066.1 GCA_903970215.1 Acidobacteriaceae bacterium | reverse complement strand
TGTGGGCGTTCGCGGCCATGCTCCGCCGTCCGACCGACCAGCGCGCGGTGACCGTCGTTCTGTATCACTGGTTCTCCGGTGCGACCATCCATGTGGACCTGGTGCTGCGACTGGACCAGCTCTCGATGTGCTTCGCGCTCTTGATCACCGGCGTCGGCACGCTGATCCACGTGTACTCGGTCGGGTACATGGCCCACGATCCCGCCCGCCGCCGGTTCTTCGGCTACCTCAATCTGTTTCTTGCAGCGATGCTGGTGCTGGTGCTCGCCGGCGACCTGGTGGTGCTCTATCTCGGTTGGGAGGGCGTGGGTCTCGCGTCGTACCTGCTGATCGGCTTCTGGCAGTACAAGCCATCGGCGGCCACAGCGGCCAAGAAGGCATTCGTGGTCAACCGGGTCGGTGACATGGGGATGGCACTGGCCGTCGCGGTCGTGGTCGCCACCTTCGGCGGCACCGCGTTCACCAGCTTCCTGCCCCGCGCCGCCGGCGCACCCACCTCGACGATGACCGTCCTCGGACTGTTGCTGCTGCTGGCTGCATGCGCGAAATCGGCGCAGGTACCGCTGCAGTCGTGGCTCGGCGACGCGATGGAGGGCCCCACCCCGGTGTCCGCACTGATCCACGCCGCGACGATGGTGACGGCGGGTGTGTACCTCATCGTCCGCTGTGGCCCGGTGTTCGAGGCCGCGCCGGGCGCCCGCGCCGCCGTGATCGTGGTCGGCACAGTGACGTTGCTGTTCGGCGCGGTGATCGGCTGCGCCAAGGACGACATCAAGAAGGCGCTGGCCGCGTCGACCATGAGCCAGATCGGATACATGGTGCTCGCTGCCGGGTTGGGCCCGGTGGGGTACGCGCTGGCGATCGCCCACCTGCTGGCGCACGGATTCTTCAAAGCGGGCCTTTTCCTCGGCGCCGGCTCCGTGATGCACGGCATGAACGACGAGGTGGACATGCGTCGGTACGGCGGCCTCCGCGCGGCGATGCCGATCACCGCGGTCACCTTCGGCCTCGGCTACCTCGCCATCATCGGGGTGCCACCGTTCTCCGGCTTCTACACCAAGGACGGGATCATCGACGCGGCGCTGGATCAGCCCGGTATAACCGGGCCCCTGGTAGGCGGATCGGCGATCCTGGGTGCCGGCATCACCGCCTTCTACATGACCCGTGTGATGGCGATGACCTTCTTCGGCGCACCTCGGTGGGCGCCCGACGCGCACCCGCACGAGTCTCCCGTCTCGATGACTGCGCCGATGGTGCTGCTCGCCCTGGGCAGCGTCGCGGCCGGCGCGGTGCTGGTGTGGGGTGGGCGATTGCGGGACTTCCTCACGCCGGCAGTACATCCGGGCGGCGCGCCGGTCGAGACCGCGCACGCGGCGCCGTCGTGGGTGATCACGGCTGTGGTGCTGGTGGTCGTGGCGATCGGCATCGCGGTCGCGGTGCGGGTCACGCGGGACGTACCCGCCGTCGCGCCCGTGGGTGGGCCCCTGACCCGCGCCGCTCGGCGCGACCTGTACGGCGACGCGTTCAACGAGACCGTGTTCGAGCGGCCCGGCCTGGCGCTGACCAGCGCCGTCGCACTGCTGGATCGGCGGCTGATCGGCGGCGCGGTGAGCAGCGTTCCGACGGCGGTACACGCGGCATCCGAGGGCCTTCGACGCTGGCAGACGGGGTACGTCCGGGGTTATGCGCTGACGATGTTGTGCGGGGCGATCCTATTGGGTTGCGCTGTGGCGGTGGGAGTCTCGTGAGCGTCCCGTGGTTGACCCTGATCTGGGCCGTGCCCGCGGTCGGCGCGGTGCTGGCGGCAGCGCTCCCGGCAGCCGCGCGCTGGATCGGCCTGACGTTCTCGCTCCTCGCCCTCGGCATCGGCATCGGACTCGCCGTCGCCTTCGAGCCACACCGGGGCTTCCAGTTCGCGGAGTCGCACCAGTGGATCCCCGCCTTCGGGGCCGGCTACCGGCTCGCGTTGGACGGGACCGGCCTGGTGCTGACGCTGCTCACCGCGGCACTGGTGCCGATTCTGCTGCTGGCGGGCTGGCGGGACGCTGGTGGGCACGCAGCGGGCGAGCGGACCGGCCGCCGGGCCGGAGCGTACGTGGCACTCACGCTGGCCGTCGAGACGGGCGTGTTGATGTCGTTCGTGACCACCGACGTGCTGCTGTTCTACCTGGTCTTCGAGGCGATGCTGATCCCGCTGTACTTCCTGATCAGCGGCTATGGCGGCACCGGCAGCACAGAGGGCGAGCGCTCGCGCGCGGCGGTGCGGTTCCTGCTCTACAACCTCGCGGGCGGGCTGGTGATGCTCGCCGCGGTGGTCGGGCTGTACGCGGTCACATCCCGCACGCCCGGGCTGGGCGGCACATTCGATCTCCGTGCGATCGCGCAGGTCTCTGCGCACGGCGGCCTGGCGGGCGGACCCGCAGTACAGAACCTCATGTTCCTCGGCTTCCTGTTCGCGTTCGCGGTCAAGGCACCGCTGTGGCCGCTGCACTCATGGCTCCCCGACGCGGCGGTCCAGTCGACTCCGGCGACGGCGGTGCTGATGATGGCGGTGGTCGACAAGGTCGGCACGTTCGGCATGTTGCGCTACTGCCTCATGCTGTTCCCCGACGCATCGGCGCGGTACGCACCCTGGGTGTGCGCACTGGCCGTCGTGGGCATCGTCTACGGCGCGATCATGGCCATCGCGCAGAGCGATCTCATGGCACTCATCGCCTATACATCCATCTCCCACTTCGGGTTCATCATCCTGGGCGTGTTCGCGCGGACGGGCGACTCACAGGCGGGCGCCGTGCTGTACATGGTCAACCACGGCGTGGCGACGGCGGCCCTGTTCCTCACGGCGGGAGTGCTGGTGGCACGGCGCGGTAGCCGCCGGATCGCCGACTTCGGCGGCGCCTGGTCCGTGGCGCCCCGCCTCGGCGCGGCGTTCCTGATCGCAGGTCTGGCGACACTGTCGCTACCGGGCCTGGGGCCGTTCGTATCGGAGTTGATGGTGGTGGTCGGGACGTATCAGCGATACGTTGTCGCGGCGGTGGTGGCCGTACTCGCACTGGTGCTGGCGGCGTTGTACGTCCTGTGGGCCTACCAGCGGATGTTCACGGGGCGTCCGCCGACGGCGGTCACGGCGACGGTGACCGATGCCCGGCCGCGCGAGTTGCTTTGGCTGGTACCGCTATTGGTCGCGGTGTTCGTACTGGGACTGTTCCCGCAGCCGGCGCTCGACGCGATCAACCCGTCCGTCGCAGCCACGTCCGGCGCGGCGCTCGACCGGTCGACCCCGCACGCGGAGGTCGGCCGATGAGTCCCTCCGTGGAATATTCGCAGCTGTTACCGATGCTCATCGTGTTCGGCGCGGCGGTGGCCGGGGTGCTGGTCGAGGCGTTCGTTCCACGGCGAGCCCGGCTGGTGACGCACGCCGTGCTCTCGATCGGCGCGGTGCTCGCGGCGCTGGTGGCGCTGATCGTGGTCGCCGATACGGTGCGGACGGGCCCGGGGCACGCCACCCTGGCACTGGCGCCGCACCCAGCGATGGCCGGCTCGGTGGCCGTCGACGGGCTGTCCGCAGCGATCTCCGGCGTGTTGCTCGTCTCGGCGCTGCCCGCCCTCGCGATGATGCTGCGGCCCGGCGCGGGACTGACCCACACCGAGGTGGTGCCGCTCACGCTGTTCGCACTCGGCGGGATGATGGCGTTCACCGCCGCGGAGGACCTGCTGACGCTGTTCGTGGCACTCGAGGTCTTCTCACTGCCGCTGTACCTGATGTGCGCTCTCGCCGCACGGCGCAGGGAGCTCTCCCGCGAGGCCGCGCTCAAGTACTTCCTGCTCGGCGCGTTCTCGTCGGCGATCCTGCTGTTCGGCGTGGCCCTGCGGTTCGGTGCCACCGGTTCGACCGGCATCACCCGACCCCCGATGTCCACCGACCACTGGCTCGGGACCACTGGGCTCGCACTGATCGGTGTGGGCCTGCTGTTCAAAGTCGGTGCGGTGCCGTTCCACTCGTGGGTACCGGACGTCTACCAGGGCGCTCCGACGCCGGTCACCGCCTTCATGGCGGCCGCGACGAAGGCCGCGGCATTCGGCGCGCTCTTGCGGGTGGCGATGTCCGGCACCATCGACCTGCACGGCGACTGGCGGCCGGTGATCGCTGTGGTGGCGGTGGCGACCCTCGCAGTGGGCTCGATAGCCGCCGTCACGCAGACGGACGTGAAGCGGCTGCTCGCCTATTCCGCGATCGCCCACACCGGATTCCTCCTGATCGGTGTGTTCGCCGACAGCTCGCGCGGGATCGGTGCTACCTGCTTCTACCTGGCCGCATACGCGCTGAGCACCGTCGGGGCATTCGCTGTGGCCTCGGTGGTCCGCGACTCCGCCGGCGAGGTCGGCGACCTCGACCGGTGGGCCGGGTTGGGGCGGCGCAGCCCATTGCTGGCGGGAGCGATGGCACTATTCCTACTCGCTTTCGCGGGAATCCCCTTGACCAGTGGCTTCGTCGCCAAGTTCGGGGTGTTCGCGGCGGCCGCCGAGCGGGGCGGGACTGCGCTCGTGGTGATCGGCGTGCTCGCCAGCGCGATCGCTGCGGTGTTCTATACCCGCGTGATCGTCACGATGTACTTCGCCCCGGCTCCCGAATTCGAACCCGATCCCGCCGACGTCGGATGGTGGTCGGGCTTCGCCATCGCGCTCGGCGCAGCGTCGGTGGTGGTCCTCGGCATCTACCCGCAGCCGCTGATCGACCTCTTCACCAACCTGTCGATGGTGGGTCGGTGAGAGTGTCGGGTGGATGTGCCCGCGCTCGCGGGCTTCGCCCGCTGGGCACCCGACACACGAGCCGGACTCCCGGATCGCCTTGTCGCGCAGCGCCGTCAGTTGCTGTAGATCCGGTCGGGGCGGATCAGCACCGCTGTCCGGCGCTGTTCGGCCATCACCCGGTCGTATTCGTCCCAGTCGCTGTGTTGACCGCCGGCCGCGGTGAAAATCGCTCGGAGCAAAAGCCGTAGGCCTTCGGCGTCCAGCCAGGGCTGGGGGTCGTCGGGTCCGGCGAGCTCGGCGCGCCCTTCGACCGCCGCCCATTGCCAACCGTTGCGGAAGGTGGCCGTGAGCTGAGGCCGAGCCCGCAGGTTGGCCAGCTTCACAGGTCCTGACGCCACCACGGCCAAGATGGTCTCCCCGGTCGCGGGGTGGGCGAGGACGCCGGCGTTGACCAACGACGACTGGATGGTGCCGTTGGCTCGCAACGTCGACACCACCACCAGGCCTTGCTCGTGGCTGGACAACGATGCTGCTTGTTGAAGGGTGATGGTATCGGCGCTTGTCATGACAACCCTCTGTCGGTGGGGCCGGACGACACGCCATCCGCGCCGATAGCGCGAGAAGGCGATTCTTGGTGTGAGCGTGGCCCCTTCGCGAAGCGATGAATGGCCTCGTCGGCGTGCTGTTGTATTACGGCGTCGCGGAAGTCGGGGACGATCTCCGACTGATCCACGAGGGGCCCGGTGACCGCGCCCGGTCGGCTGGCGTAGAACACGCCTGCGCGAAACTGTTCGTCGGTGAGTCCATCGACCAGCCGCCGGCCGCCCTTCTCCAACCGATGCCCGACCCCCAGCGCGGGAAGAACATAGGGCAACAGAAGACGATTCATCAAGGCCCGAGTCACGGGACCGATGTCGCGCAACGCGTCGGTCCCGGCGGTGTTACCCGGGCTCACAGTGAGCAGCCGCAGGCCGGGATGCGTGCGCGCCAGTGCCGACATCCACAACGCACCAAGGTATTTCACCTGTCCGTAAGCGAGGAACGGGTTGAATTCGTGCTCGTCGAAGAACGAACCGTCGATGACGCTGACGAACTCCTCCACCGAGTGGTTCGCGAACGTGGGCCGCGGCATCCGCATCGCGCGAACACCGCGCGCAGCTTCGCTGCCCACGAGTATCGCGGTGTTGGTCAAGGCCCCGGCGGCGATGAGATTCTCGAGGAGTACAACGTGACCCATTACGTTGGAACCGAAGACATGCGTGACGCCATCGGCGGTGAGCGCCAGCGGCGTCGGGCCGCCGGTGCCGCCGGCGTTCATGACCACGGAATGCAGTTCGCCATCCAAGGTGCTCAGCGCTGACCTCACCGAGTCCAGGTCGGTCAGGTCCATTCGAATGACCGTGAAGATGGACCTGCCCGTGATGCGCTCCAGCTCGGCGGCCGCGGACCGCCCGCTGTCCGCGTTGCGGCACGCCAGATAGATCCTGTCGAAATCGCCGGCCAGAGCGAGTTGCCGCGCCACCTCCCTGCCGAGCCCGACGTTGGCACCGGTGATCAGAACCGGCTTGAACGACCTCGCAGCCATGGCGTCATTCCAATCGAGTAGATTATGGAGCGTTTGCTACAGTCTTGCGGCGATGTTCCACAGTGTCAACCCCCAGTCTCAATCCTTCTTTTTCGGCCGGTATCCGGGTGCGCATCGGGTTTCACATCGACCGTGGGCTGGGCATCCGGATAGGATGCGAGGCCCGGCCGCAACACCGCATCATCGCGCACCCACGAGAGTCGTTATGATGTATCCGCTACATAACTTCACGCCTCTTATGAAGTGATCGCTACACAATTGTGCGGCGTGAGAGCTACACTGACGTGATGGCAGCGAACGAATCGGTCGCCGAACCGCACAGGCTCACCCCCAAGGGTCGGGCCACACGGGATCGGATCGTCGTGGCAGCAGCGCAACTGATGTACGACCACAGTGTCGCCGGCACGAGCCTGGGCGACGTCCAGAAGGCCGCGGGCGTCGGCCCTTCGCAGATGTATCACTACTTCGAGGACAGGCAGTCCTTGATCAGAGCCGTCATCGCCTACCGCGCCCAGGGTCTCCTCGACACGCTGCAATCCGACCGCGGCGGGCTGGACAGCCTCGAGGCGTTGCGAGCCTGGCGAGACTTCATCGTCGACACGCATCGCCAGCGGAACTGTGAGGGCGGCTGCCCGCTCGGGTCGCTGGTCGGGGAACTGGCCGAGCTCTTCCCGGAATGTCGGGGGGACCTCGCCGGTGGATTCGACCAGTGGGAAGCAGCGATCCGCACGGGTCTGCACGCCATGCGCGACCGGGGCGATCTGCGCCGGAAGGCCGACCCCGACCGCCTGGCGACAGCGCTGTTGGCGGCGGTCGAAGGCGGCATCATGCTCGCGCAGGTTCGCCGCGACCCCGCTCCTCTCGAAACGGCGCTCGATGAGGTCCTCGACCGCATCGAGGACCTCCGCCCCCGACGAGCGCACGCCCATCGGTAGTCCCGGGCTGCCGCGATCGACACCACCGGATACCGCAGGATCTTCACCGGGTCGTGCACCGCGAACGGCGCACGCCGCTCGACGCGACGCGGTCGCCATCTTGGAGGTCGAGCCCGCCTCTCTCGGCGGTCCGCAGCAGAATCGCGGGCACACCCAGCCGACGCACAGGCCGAACCTGCACCGACTCTCCCCCGTTACCCGGCCGAACCTCCAGCCAGGCCGTATGTTGGGTGTCGTCTGCCGCGAATGCGAGAGTGAAGGAAATTCGATGAGCGAATCGACACCTACCGTGAAGAAGCGGCATCAGGTCGTCGTGATCGGGTCCGGGTTCGGTGGCCTCACGGCGGCCCAGAAACTCAAGCACGCCGATGTCGATGTCACCCTGATCTCCCGCACCACGACCCACCTGTTCCAGCCTCTCCTCTACCAGGTGGCGACAGGGATCCTGTCCGAGGGAGAGATCGCGCCCACCACCCGGCTGATCCTGCGCAAGCACGAGAACGTCAAGGTGCTGCTCGGCGACGTCGAAGCCATCGACCTGGCTGCTGGAACCGTCACCTCGAAGCTGATGACCATGGAGACCGTCATCCCGTTCGACAGTCTGATCGTCGCCGCGGGTGCGCAGCAGTCCTACTTCGGTAACGATCACTTCGCGACCTTCGCACCCGGGATGAAGACGATCGACGACGCCCTCGAGCTGCGCGGACGCATCCTCGGCGCGTTCGAGGCGGCCGAGGTCACGACCGATCCCGCAGAGCGCGACCGCAGGCTGACCTTCGTCGTGATCGGCGCCGGGCCGACCGGCGTCGAACTGGCCGGGCAGATCGCCGAACTCGCCAATCTCACCCTCGCCGGGGCGTTCCGCACGATCAAGCCGTCGGACTGTCGCGTGATCCTGATGGACGCGGCGCCCGCGGTGCTGCCGCCGATGGGCGCAAAACTCGGTACGAAGGCACAGCAGCGGTTGGAGTCGATGGGCGTCGAGGTGCAACTCAACGCGATGGTGACCAACGTCGACTACCAGGGCATCAGCATCAAGGAGAAGGACGGCACCGAGCGGCGCATCGAGTGTGCCTGCAAGGTGTGGTCGGCAGGGGTGCAGGCCAGCCCGTTGGGCAAGCTGATCGCGGAGCAGACCGACGGGACCGTCACCGACCGGGCGGGGCGGGTCGTCGTCGAACCCGACCTGACTGTGAAGGGCTACCCGTACGTGTTCGTCGTCGGCGACCTCATGGCCGTACCCGGCGTCCCGGGGATGGCCCAGGGTGCGATCCAGGGGGCCAAATACGCGACCACCGCGATCAAGCGGTCGCTGTCGGGGCAGGACGATCCGGCCACCCGCACCCCGTTCAAATACTTCGACAAGGGCAGCATGGCTACGGTGTCGCGATTCGACGCCGTCGCGAAGGTCGGCAAGATCGAGATGGCCGGGTTCCTCGCCTGGCTGGCGTGGCTCTTCCTGCACCTCGTGTATCTGGTCGGATACAAGAACCGGTTCAGCACCGTCATCACGTGGGTCTTCACCTTCACGAGCAGCAGCCGCGGGCAGATGGCGATCACCAGCCAGATGATCTACGCCCGGCTGGCGATGGAACGGTTGCAGACGGCCCAGCGCGAAGCCCTCGCGGCCAACGAGGCAGCCGCTCGACAGAAGCAGCCCGACAGCGCATAGCGGGGCCGCAGGTCTCGATCACGGTCGAGGCGGTTCGGCATCGTTGACCGCCGCCGGCCTCCCGGACACGCCGGTATCTCCCCACCGAAGACCACGTTCCCCAGGCGGGGCCGTCAGCCCCACCGGCGACGTCGTCATCCGGTGGGGCCAGGCGCCGGCGATGGGGTTGCCGACGGCCGATGGGGATCTGGGACCGACGGCTCCGGGGCGGGCACGCCCAGGTCACTCAGATCAGCTCGATGCCGATGCAGGCGGTCCCGCTTGCTCGGGGCGAGATTCGCCCTGGTCACGTCACCGTCGTAGTGCGCATGGACACGGGGGTCGATGATGCGCCGCCACACCGGTGGAATCATCGCCGCGAGAATCATCGTGGCGTACCCGAACGGCAACTGCGGTGATTCCGCGAACGTTCGCAGGGTCTGATATCTGCGCCCGGGGTTCGCGTGATGGTCGCTGTGTCTCTGGACCTGGAAGAGCAGGATGTTGGTGACGACCCGATCACTGTTCCAACTGTCGCGCGGGGTCACCCTGCGATAGCGGCCATCTGGGCGCCGCGCCCGAAGTAGGCCGTAGTGCTCGATGTAGTTCACGCACTCGAGGAGTACGACGCCGATCGACGCCTGCAGAAGGAGATACGGCAGAACCGTAAGGCCGAAAACCGCGGTCAACGCTCCGAAGGCGAGGGCCGATATGCCCCAGCTCTGGAGCAGACCGTTCCGGATCGACCACCATCGCACTCCCCGACGCGCCAGTCGATCCCGCTCCAAGACAACAGCAGATCGCAGACCGCCGATCACCGACCGGGGCACGAACGCGTACAGCGACTCACCCAGGCGCGCACTCGCCGGATCCTCCGGAGTCGCCACCCAGACGTGATGGCCGCGATTGTGCTCGACGTAGAAGTGCCCGTAGAGCGATTGCGCCAACGTGATCTTCGCCAGCCATCGCTCCACACCCTCGTGTCGATGGCCGAGTTCGTGCGCGACGTTGATCCCCATCCCCGCCACCACTCCCACGCTCGTCGCCAGGCCCAGCTTGTCGACGACGTCGAGTTGCGAATCACGTTGCCACAGCACACAAGCGACCGCCAACGAGCCGAACTGGATCGGAAGGAACAGCCAGGTGCACCATCGGTAGTACGAGGCTTCATCGAGCACCTCGCAGTCCGCTGCGCTCGGATTGTTCCCGTCATCGCCCAGCCACCAGTCCAGCAGTGGCACGATCACGAACACCAGCATCGCGCTCGACCACCAGAACAGCGGGCTGCCTGTCCAATACACGAGTTGCGAAGGGATCAACGCACTGATCGGAGTGATCAGACTCAGAACCCACAGCCATCGCTTCGGATCAGCCTGATCCGCCCGCGGTTGCGGTCGCAGTCTCATCAGTCCTCCTCACCCCCCTGTGAGGTCCGACGTGCACCCCGACGATCAGCCAACGTGGCCGCTACCGGATGAGGGCCCGCTGCCGGACACCGAGTGCGCCGACCCGGAGCCGGCGGTGGATGCTCCACCGGCACTCGCGGAGTCGCCGGATGCCGACGAGACGCCGGAGTGAGCAGGCGCCGAAACCCCTTCGGCGCCTGTGCTTCCTGTTCCTTCGCTCGCCACCCCTGATCCGGCGCCGGCCGACTGTACGCCGGCCGACTGTACGCTGCCCGTCGCACCGGTGGCCGCATCGCTGCCCGCCCCGTCGCTCACAGCGGAGGCAGCGCCCGCCGCTGCCCGACCGGCGGTGGTCAGGGCCGAGACCA
>CAJCHX010000065.1 GCA_903970215.1 Acidobacteriaceae bacterium | reverse complement strand
GGCCGGGCGGACCGGGGCGGCCGAGTGCCCCGTACCCGGCTCGACGGCCCTACCCGGGGCCGAACGCACCCGGCGGCGCGGGCCCGCGCCCCCAAGGCCAGACCGGTCCCCAAGGCCAGACCGGTCCCCAAGGCCAGTCCGGACCGCAAGGCCAGACCGGACCGCAAGGCCCGAATCCGGCCGGTCCGGGCGGGGGCCCGCAGGACCCGCGCCATTCGGGCAGATACCCGAGGGAGCGCTGACCGGACAGCCGCCGTGAGCCGGGTGCTGAACCCGGCTCACGCACGACGAAGGCCCCAACCCACGGCACGAGCTGTGGGTTGGGGCCTTTTCGGTGCCTCGCGCGAAGGTGCTATTCGCCGCGTTCGTCGGGCTCGGGGCCGGCGGGCTCGGGGCTGGCGGGCTCAGGGCGGACAGGTTCGGGGCGGGCGGGCTCGGGACGTTCGTGCTGGGCGTCGGCCTTGGCACGCCTGGCCGCCTCGCGCATCTCGAAGCCGTCGGTGATGATCTCGCCGATCTCCCGGGTCACATCCGCGACGGCGTGCGTGATGATCGTCGCGATCTTTCCGACGTGCACCGCGGTGGACTCCACCACCTCCTGGACTGCGTCTTTGTTGCGTTCCAACTTGCTGACCATGCCGCGGTCCTCCTCAGGCATCGAGCGGAAGTACATCGGGTAGGAGTGGGAGTGCTGCGGCCGGGCCCGACAAGCCGGGCCCGGCCATGCAGATCACACAGAGCAGATCACACAGACACGGTCTCACGATCATCGGCGTCGCGCGAGGACTCCGCGAGTGCACGCCGAGCGGCGTCCTCGGCCGTGCGCCGTTCGATCGTCACCTTCAACTCCGGCTCGTGGTCGACCATCCAGTTCGGTAGCGACAGCCTGGCGATCTTCTTCCACGTGGAGCCGATCTGGTGACCGAACGAACCGGTGTTGTACGGCAGGCCGTACTGCTCGCAGATGGCGCGCACCTGGGGCGCCATCTCCGGGTAGCGGTTGGCCGGCAGGTCGGGGAACAGGTGGTGCTCGATCTGGTGGCTGAGGTTGCCGCTCATGATGTGGAACAGCCGATTGCCCTCGATGTTCGCCGAGCCGAGCATCTGCCGGACGTACCATTCGCCCTTGGTCTCGTCGGCGGTCTCCTCCACGCTGAACGTCTGCACACCGGACGGGAAATGGCCGCAGAAGATGATCGAGAACGTCCACACGTTGCGGATCAGGTTCGCCGACGCGTTGCCGAGGAAGGTCAGCGGGAACAGCGGTCCGGTCAGCAGGGGGTACACGACGTAGTCCTTGAGCACCTGCTTGCTGGACTTGCGCCACATACCCTTCACGAGGCCCTTGACGTCGTACCAGTTGCGCTTGCCGGCCAGGATGTTCTCCACCTCGAGGTCGTGCAGCATGACGCCCCACTGGAACAGCACCATGAGCGCCGACGCCCAGGCCAGGTTGCCCAGGTAGTACGGGTTCCACTTCTGCTCCGGGGCCATGCGCAGGATCCCGTAGCCCACGTCGCGGTCCATGTCCACGATGTTGGTGAACGTGTGGTGCATGTAGTTGTGGCTGTGCCGCCACTGGTCGGCGGGGCACACGGTGTCCCACTCGAACTCGCGCGAGTTCAGCCCCGGCTCACGCATCCAGTCGAACTGGCCGTGCATGACGTTGTGGCCGATCTCCATGTTGTCGAGGATCTTCGACACCCCCAGCGCGCCTACTGCTGCGAACCACGCGGGCGGGAACGGGCTCAAGTACATCAGTGCCCGGCCGGTGATCTCGAGCCCGCGCTGAGCGCGGATGATGGAGTAGATGTATTCGCGGTCCTTCTCGCCGAGGTCGGCGACGACCTGCGCGCGAATCTCGTCGAGCTTGGCGCCGATCTCTTCGACCTGCTCGCGGGTGAGGACGATGTGCTCAGTCATTGTTATGCCTTTCCGGGTGTTTCCGGGTGACTAGATGGCGATCTCTACATCGCCCACAGGGGCGCTGATGCAGAGTTGGATGTGCTGGTCGGGCGTGGAATCCGTGTCTCCGGTGAGCACGTTCCTGGTGCACCCGGAGGTGCGGACCGCGGTGCAGGAGAAGCAGATCCCCATGCGGCAGCCGCTCTCGGGAAGCAGTCCCGCCGACTCCGCCTGGTCGAGAATGGTTCTTCCGTCGTTCTCCGCACTGGCACCGGTCTCGCTGAACGTCAGCGTGCCGGTCGCTTCGCCGTCGGCTCCGGCCGTGAGGGCGGGGGGCCGGAACTCCTCGATCCGCAGACGGTCGGCCCCACCGCGATCGGCGTAGCAGTCGGAGACGGCCGCCAGCAGCGACGCCGGGCCGCACGCGAACGCGAGGTCGCCGAGTGATTCGAGGTCGGCCGGACCGAAGTGCGCTCCACCGGAACGGGTGTACACGTACCGCACCGCAACGTTCGATCGCCGGCCCAACTGCTCCAGTTCGGAGCGGTACGGATTGTCGGACTCGTCACGGCAGAAGTGCAACAACTCGACCGTGCCGGTGTGATCTTCATCGACCAGCGTCCGCAAGATCGAGAGTACGGGTGTAATCCCACTTCCGCCACTGATGAGGCGGATATCGCGTGGGCGCTGCTGCGGCAGGGTGAAGGTCCCGGCCGCCGGTGTCAGGCCGAGCACGTCGCCCGCCCGCAGGTGGTCGCGCAGATGCTTGGACACCAGACCGTCGTCATGCGACGTCACGGTGAACTCGAGCGCGCTCCGCTGGTGCGCGGACGTCGCGGGCGAGAAGCACCGCGTGTGCCGGACGCCCGCCACAACCACGCTGACCTGGATGAACTGTCCTGCCTCGAAGCCCTCGAACTGACGGGTCGGAACCACGGTGAAGGTCACGGTGCGGTCGGTACGCCGCTCGACCGAGACCACCCGGCCGCGGATGTCGGTCCAGGTGACCATGGGGTCGACCAGCTCGAGGTACCGGTCGACGGCGTGGGGCGAGAGCGCGGCCTGGATCACTGATCCGGCGAGGTTCTTCAATCGGCTCATGGGATGTTTCTCCATTCGGTGCACGCTTGTACACTGATAGTGTGCACGCCTACCCCAATACCTCGTCAAGCCCCAACTCTGTGACCTCCGGCACAGCGGATCTGGTGAACGCCTATACACTCGTCACCGTGTCCACCCCCCGCGCCCGCTCCACGACCGACCGCACCCGGCCGTCGTCGTCGCGCGCTGAGGCCAAGGAGCGGACGCGGCAGACGCTGCTCGACGAGGCGCTCGCCATGTCGGCGGACCGCGCGTTCGCGAGCCTCTCGCTGCGCGAGGTCGCCAAAGCCGCCGGAGTCGTGCCTACCGCCTTCTATCGACACTTCGCGTCGATGGACGACCTCGGTGTCACGTTGGTCGAGGACTCCATGCGGGTGTTGCGACGGATGTTGCGGGACGCACGCCGCACCCAAGACGGCGCAACTCCCAGTGGCGCCGACGCGCTCGCGCTGCTGACCAGACAGGTGCGCGAAAACAACGCCGAATTCGCGTTCCTGGTGCGCGAACAGCACGGCGGGTCGCCGGATGTCCAGC
>CAJCHX010000064.1 GCA_903970215.1 Acidobacteriaceae bacterium | reverse complement strand
CACGGCATCCGGGTTCACGCCGTAGGACCGCCACAGCGCGGTCAGCGCGAGTTGCAGCCCCATGAGCACGGGTTGGACGCGACTGTCCCCCACCACCGGTTCGCCGTCGGCCAGGACGGCACGGAGCGAGAAGCCCGCCTGCTCGGTGAACAGGGGGTCGAGCTCGTCGACCGCCGCCGCGAACACCGGCTCGTCGGCCAGCAGGCGCCGACCCATCCCCGTCCACTGCGAGCCCTGCCCGGAGTACACCAAGACGGTGCCGGGGCCGCACGGACCCTCGTGGGCGGGTACGACGGTGTCGGCGGGCTCGGATCTGGCGAGTGCGCCGAGGCCGGCGATCGCCTGCGCGTGGTCGCGGGCGACGACGGTGGCGAACGCGGGATGCAGCGTCCGGCCCCGCGCCAGGGTCGCCGCGACATCGGTCAGTGGCACCAGTGCGCCTTCGCCGCCCAGCCAGTCCGCGAGCACGCCGGCGTAGCGCGCCAGCCGGTCCGGCGTCCGGCCCGAGACGACCAGGGTGGTCACCGGCGCACCGTCACCGCCGTGCGGCGTCGATACCGCTGCGACAGGGGCCTGCTCGACCACCACGTGCGCATTCGTCCCGCCGAAGCCGAAGGACGACACCCCTGCGCGCCGTGGGCGATCGACGTCCGGCCACGTGCGGAGCTCGTCCACCACGCTCAGCCGCAGCTGGCCGAACGGTATGTGCGGGTTGGGATTGCGGTAGTGCAGGTTGCCCGGGACGGAGCCGCGCTGCACTGCGAGCACGGCCTTGATGAAGCCCGCGATGCCGGCTGCCCCCTCGAGGTGCCCGATGTTGGACTTGACCGACCCGATCAGCAACGGTGCCGCAGCCGGACGCCCTCGGCCCAGCACCGTTCCCAGTGCGCGGGCCTCGATGGGGTCGCCGAGCGCAGTGCCGGTCCCGTGGGCCTCCACGTAGTCGACCTCACGCGGGGACACACCAGCGTCGGCGTACGCCGACCGCAGGACCGCCATCTGCGCGGCCGGGTTGGGGGCCACGAGACCATTGGATCGTCCGTCTTGATTGACGGCCGAGCCGCGGAGTACCGCGACGATCGGGTCGCCGTCTCGCTGAGCGTCGCTGAGCCGCTTGAGCACCACCACGCCGCAGCCCTCGCCGCGGACGAATCCGTCGGCCTCCGCGTCGAACGCGTGGCAGGCTCCGGTCGCCGACAACGAACCCGACTGGTCGAAGCCGTGGAAGACCGCCGGCGAGAGCAGCAGGTTCACACCTGCCGCGAGGGCGACATCCGACTCCCGCAGCCGCAGGCTGCGGCTCGCGAGGTGCAGCGCCACCAGCGACGACGAGCACGCGGTGTCCACGGTCATGGACGGGCCACGCAGGTCGAGCAGGTACGACAGGCGGTTGGCGATGATGCTCAGCGCACCACCGGTGTTGCTCCACGCGTCGATGCTCGGCAGGTCGGCTGCCGAGAGGTATCCGTACTCGCTCACGCACGCGCCGACGAATACGCCGGTCTGCGAGCGACGCAGCGCGGTAGCGGGGATCCCTGCGTGCTCCAGTGCCTCCGAGGCCACCTCGAGCAGCAGCCGCTGTTGCGGGTCCATCCGGGCGGCCTCGCGCACGGAGATGTCGAAGAACTCGGCGTCGAACCCCTCGATGTCGTCGAGGAAAGCGCCCCAGCGAGTGGTGTGCTCGAGGGCGGCCGCCACGTCGGGACCACCGTCGTCCCACGGCGCCCAACGACCGGCGGGTACCTCCCCGATCGCATCGCCGCCCTGCTCGAGGAAGTGCCAGAACCGGTCCGGCCCGGCGATGCCGCCCGGGAACCGGCAGCCCAGTCCGACCACGGCGATCGGCTCGTCCACGAGGACGCGACCCACCATCTGCGGCGAATCGGGCGATGCCGCTCGGTCGACCCCGGTCAGGTGGTCGACCAGGTCGTCGATCGTCGGGTGCTGCCAGAACTCGACCGGCGACACTGTGCGGCCGAGCATCTCGCCCAGCTCGCCGACCAGGACGACGGCGTCCTTGGACCCGATTCCGAGGTCAGCCATGGGAGCGGTGGTGTCGATCTCGCCGGGGGCTCGCCCGGCGTCGGCGGCCACGCGGTCGATGATCCAGCGCCGCAGCGCGTTTCGGTCCGGATGCGACTCACTCACAGTGCACCTCCATCGGCGGTCGCCTCGACGCTGTCGAACAGGCTGTCCAGCAACGAATCCGAGGTGTCGGACTCGACGTTCTCGGCAGTCGCCGGTGCTACGTCGGCAGGCCGCACCTTCTCTGCGAGGTACCCGGCGAGCGACCCGATCGTGGGGTGGTTCCACAGCATCGTCACCGACAGGTCGGTGCCCACGAGCCGCTCGGCGTCGCGTCGGATCGACATGGCCATGAGCGAATTGAGTCCCAGCTCGGCGAACGGCAGATCCGAGGCGAGCTCGGCCTCCGTCAAACGGAGCTCGCGGGCGAGGATCTCGCGCAGGCCGGCCTCGATCGTCGAGACGACCTGCTCCGGCGAGAGGTCCGACCACGCGGTCGCGAGGCCGCCGGTCGCGGGCTGGCCGGAGTCCGCTCCGGTCGCCGGCTGCTGCCCAGGCAACGGCACCATCACGGCCTGCGCGATGTCGTGCCGGGCCGCGAACTCCCAGGCTGCGAACGCCTCGCTGGGGTGGAGCGGGCGGGACCCGAGGCGGGCCAGTTCCGCCGCGACGACATCGCCGCCGGCGCCGGCGGCGAATCCCAGTCCGTGCCACGCCACCCAGTCGAGGCTCAGGCTGTGGCAGCCGGTCGCGTGCCGCTCGGCGGCGAGCCCGTCGAGATACGCGTTGGCGGCTGCGTACGCGCCCTGTCCCGGTACCCCGAACACGGCGCCGGCCGACGCCGTCGCAACGAAGAAGTCGAGCGAACCCGGCGGGAAGGCCTCGTGCAGCGCCTGGCCGCCGGCGACCTTGGGTGCCAGGACGCGCCGGATCGTGGCGGTGTCGAGGTCGGTCACGAGCGCACTGTCGTCCAGCCCGGCCGCGTGCACCACACCCATGATCGGCGGAGCACCGGCCGCGTCGCGGCGGGCGACGAGCTCGTGCACGGCGCCGGGAGCAGCGACGTCGATCGCGGCCACCTCGACGGCGACCCCACGGCGCTCGAGGTCTCGCACGACGGCGATCCGGCGCCCGACCTCGGGGTCGGTGACACCGTCCCACGTGCTGCGCGGCGGCACACCGGTGCGGCCGGCGAGCACGATCCGGCGCGCGCCCCGATCGGCGAGCCAGCCGGCGATCAGTCGGCCGAGGGCACCGAGCCCCCCGGTCACCAGATAGGTGGCGTCGGGGCGCAGGCGCTGATCTGCGCCGGTCACCGGGCCTGAGAGCGGAGCCAGGACGCGCGAGTGCAGCACCCCGTCCTGCAAGCTGAGTACCGTGCCGTTCACGGCGGGCAGTGCGGACGCGAGGACGCTCGCCTCGGCGATCGGATCGCCGGCGCCGGGGAGGTCGATGAGACCGCCCCACAGATCCGGCTGCTCGGCCTTGATCACGCCCGCCAGGCCCCACAGCGCGGCCTGTGCCGCCGAACCGGCGACCGCGTCGCGGACACCCCGGGTGAGCACCCAGAGTCGGGTGGGCTGCCGGCGCCCGGGCCGGGCGAGGTCGCGCACCAAGGCGGCCACATCCGCCGTGAGGGCACCTGCGGCGTCGGCGTCGCTGACCCCGTCGGGGGTGTTCGCGATGTACACGACGTAGGCGGCCGACGCTGTGTCGGCAGGCACCAAGCCCGCCCGAACCAGCCCGTCACGCAGGCCATCGCGCTCGTCGTCGACGCCGCCGAGCACGGCGACGGTCGGCGTCCCGGCGGAGCTCGGTTCGGGTTGCCAAGGCTGCCAGGTGATCTCGTGCGCGATGGACTCGGGCGCTGCGTCCGGCTCCTCCTGCTGCGCGCCCTCGACGTCGATGTACCGCAGCCCGCGGAGTTCGCCGCACGTGCGGCCGTCCTCCGTCGCCAGCCGCACGTCGACCACCAGGGCTCCGCCAGCGGAGTCGCGTCGCCGCACCTCCACCACACCGTGCGGAGCACGCACGTCGGCCGCGAGGTGTACGGCGATCATGCTGTCGGGCACCATCAGACGCGGCTCCCCGCCGTCCACCAGGCACGCGAGGTGCGTCGCGGCGTCGATGAGCGACACCGTCGACGCGTCCGGCAGGACGAGTTCGGCGACCAGCGCATCGGTGGTGCGCACCAACCCGGCGACGCTCCACGGGAACGTCCGCCCCTCGACTCCGACGGCGGCGAGCGCGCGCTCGACCTCGGTCGGGTCTGCGGCCGTCCCGTGTTCGAGGATCGCTTGCTCCGCGACACTCTGCGCATCGCCGTTCCGATCCTGCAGCGATGTCGTGGTCGAGACGAGCGCGGTGGCATGGACAGCCCACGCGCCGTCGGTGTCGGCGGGGCGGGTCGCGAGGGTGAGGGTTCCGCCGTCGGCGATCACCTGGACGTCGCGTGCCGCGTCGACCAGAACCGGGCTGGTCAGCCGGACCTCGGCGATACCGGTCCCGCCGGCTTCGGCGGCAGCGGTGACCAGGGTGTGCAGCAGCACCGACGCCGGCACCACCTCGACGCCGTCGATCCGATGGTGTCCCGGGTAGGGCTTCGCTTCCGGGAGCAGACGCGCACGCCACAGGTGGGCTTCGGCGGACGTGGCGAGGTCGACGTGACCACCCAGCAGCGTTGCGCGCCGAGGCTGCGTGCCGGCGCCCTGCGACGCGGGTGCCTCGACCCAGTGCCGGGTGTGCCGCCACGGCGTGGGCGGCAGGACAGGGTGCGGCTCCGGCGGATGGGGCCCCGGGGGCGGCGGGGTGATCGAGAACGTCGCCGCGACGTTCGTGTGGAAGGTGACGGCCTCATCGGTGTCCCGCAGGAGGGTTCCGATGGTGTGATGGTCGACCGCGGCCAAGGCGTCGTCGATCGCGTAGGTCAGGATCGGATGCGGCGATATCTCGACGAAGGTCCCGAACTCGCGGCCGGCGGCGGCGATCGCATCGCCGAACCGTACCGGCCGCCGCAGGTTCTCCACCCAGTACTGGGCGTCCATCGTCGGTGCCGTGTCGCCCGGCCGGACGGTCGAGTAGCACGGTATCGACGGCGACCGCGGTGCGAGATCGGCCAGTTCCGAGCGCAATTCGTCCAGGATGGGGTCCACTGTGCTGTGGTGCGAAGCCACGTCGACCTCGACCCGGCGCGCCAGCAGTCGCTGCGCGCTCACTTCCGCCACGACCGCGTCGATCTGCTCGGGAGAGCCCGCCACCACCGTCTGTCGCGGCGACGCGACCACGGCCACCGTCACCCCGTCGAAACCCTGCAACAGTTCCTCGGCCGCGTCGGCTCCCAACTCGAGCAGCGCCATCGCGCCCTGGCCCGACAGACTTCTCCGCATCAGCCGCGACCGGGTGGCGATCACGCGCAGCCCGTCTGCGACGGACAGCGCGCCCGCGACCACTGCGGCCGCCACCTCACCCATCGAGTGGCCCACCACCGCGTCGGGCACCACACCGTACGACCGCCACAGCTCGACCAACGCCAGCTGTACCCCGACCAACACAGGCTGGATCCGATCGATCCCCTCGATCGCCTCACCGGCCTCCAGCACCGACCGCAGTGAGAAGCCCACCTGCGCACGGAACACCGGGTCCAACCGGTCGATCGCGGACGCGAACACCGGCTCGTCGACCAGCAGTCGCCGGCCCATACCCGGCCATTGCGAACCTTGTCCGGAGAACACGAACACGGTCCCGTGGATGTCCGGCCCCCCGCGGACGGGCACCACGCCAGGGGCCGGCTGTCCGGCGGCCACCGCACGCAGACCGGCGATGGCCTGGGCGTGGTCACGCGCGGACACCGTCGCGAACCGACCTGTGCGCGACCGGTGGAAGTCCAGGCTGTGCGCGGCGTCGGCGAGTGCGACGCCAGCGCCCGGTCCCTCGAACCAGTCCGCCAACGCCTCCGCCCAGGCCGCGACCCGGTCGGGGGTGCGTCCCGTCACCACCAGCGTCGTCACGGTCGGGTGCCCGTCACCCTCCGGCGCGGCCGGGACCGACCCTGCCTGCTCGATGACGACGTGGGCGTTGGTGCCACCGAATCCGAAGGCGGACACGCCGGCTCGCCGCGCCCGATCCACCGCCGGCCACTCGGTCGGGGTGGCGACCACTGCGAGCCGCTGGGCGTCGAACGCGATGTGCGGGTTGGGCGTGGTGAAGCCCAGGTTGGCGGGGATCGTGCCGTGCTGCACGGCGAGGACCGCCTTGATGAATCCCGTCACGCCGGCGGCGGCCTCGAGGTGGCCGAGGTTCGACTTGACTGCACCGATCAGGAGCGGGGCGTCCGCCGAGCGTCCGCGACCGAGCACCGAGCCGAGTGCCCGGGCCTCGATCGGGTCACCGAGAAGTGTTCCGGTGCCATGTGTTTCGACATAGTCGACGTCTCGCGGCGAGAGCCGGGCGTCGGCGTACGCCGAGCGCAGGACGGCCATCTGGGCCGCGGGGTTCGGGGCCATCAATCCGTTGGAGCGCCCATCCTGGTTGACCGCCGTGCCGCGCACGACCGCGAGCACGCGATCGCCGTCGCGCTCGGCATCGGACAGGCGCTTGAGTACCACGACGCCACAGCCCTCGCCGCGGACGTAGCCGTCGGCGGCGGCATCGAACGAGTGGCAGCGACCGGTGGGAGACATCCCGTTCACCTGGTCGAAGCTGCGCGTGACCGCGGGGGCGAGCAGCAGGTTGACCCCGGCCGCGAGCGCCAGGGTGGACTCACCGGAGCGAAGGCTGCGGCAAGCGAGATGAATGGCGACCAGAGACGACGAGCAGGCGGTGTCGATGGTCATCGACGGGCCGCGGAGGTCGTAGTGGTACGAGACGCGGTTGGCGATGACGCTCAACGCGCTGCCGGTACCGGACCAGCCGTCGACGCGGCTGAGGTCGCTTCCCACCAGGTATCCGTACTCGCTCAGCGACGCACCGGCGAATACTCCGGTCCGCGTATGTCGCAACGACTCCGGAGTGATTCCCGCGTGCTCGAGAGCCTCCTGCGAGACCTCGAGCAACAGCCTCTGCTGCGGGTCCATCTTGGCGGCCTCGTTCGGTGAGACGCCGAAGAAGTCGGCGTCGAACCCGGCCACGTCGGCGAGAAACGAGCCCCAGCGGGTCGTGGTCGCGAGCGCGGCCGCCGACTCGGGCGAGTCGCCGACGAACTGCGGCCAGCGGTCCGCGGGCACCTCGCCCACGGTCGAACCGCCGGCGCCGAGCAGGGCCCAGAACTCGTCGGGTCCGCTGACACCACCGGGGAGACGGCAGCTCAGCCCGACGACCGCGATCGGCTCGTCGGCAGTGGCCTCGACCGCAGAGGTGCCGCCCCCTGCGCCGGCCGAGGCGTCCAGCGCCGCCGCGGACGCCTGTGCCGCCGCGGTGCCGGCGAGGGCGCCCACGAGCGCGTCGAGCGTCGGATGTTCCCAGAACTCTACGGCAGAGATGTTGCGGCCCAACAGCTCCGAGAGCTCACCGGTGAGCACCACTGCGTCCGTCGATCCGACTCCGAGATCCTTGAGCGGGGCCGTGGCGTCGATCTGGTCGGCTGGACAACCGATCCGGGTGATCAGGTAGTCCGTGAGCCAGGTGCGCAGTTCGGCCTCGGTGACCGCACGGGCATCCGTCATACGCCGGAGCCCAGCCGGCTGAACCCGCCGGCGCGACAGATCGCTGCGCTCTCCTTGCGCCGAGTCTTTCCACTCGTGGTGATCGGGATCGCGCCCTGGCCGACCAGCACCACGTCAGCGACCCGCAGGTTGTGCCGCCGCGCGATCGCCGCCGTGACCTCCTTGCGCACCTCCCGTACCCGCTCGGCCACAGCTTCGGGCGTGGACGGCAGCCTGCGCAGCTCGGCGATGACGACGAGTTCCTCCGTGTCGGTGCCCGGAACGGCCACCGCCGCAGTGCGGGCACCCGTGTAGGCGGTCACCGTCTCCTCGATGTCGTCCGGGTAGTGGTTGCGGCCGTCGATGATGATCAGGTCCTTGATCCGACCGACGATGTACAGGCTCCCCTCGGACATCACCGCCAGGTCACCGGTGCGCATCCAGGGTCCCTCGGGCGTCCCGGGCGAAGGGTCGACGATCTTCGCGCCGAACACCTCTTCGGTGCGCTGCGGGTTGCGCCAGTATCCGGCTGCGACGTTGCGCCCGTGCACCCAGATCTCACCGACCCGATCAGCCGGGCTCTCGATCCCGGTCTCGGGGTCGACCACGCGGAACGTGGCGGAGCGCGAGGGGCCTAGTCCCAACAGCACCGAAGCGAAGCCCGATTGCTCCGCGGCGGCGTCGGCCGCCGCATCGTCGCCCGCGGCCTCGTCGACGCGCAGCGCGTAGCCGGCGGAGAGCTTCTCGTAGTCGAATCGCGCGATGGGCTGCGGGGTACCCGGCTCGACCGATGCCACGTAGAGCGTCGCCTCCGCCAACCCATATCCCGCGATCTGAATGTCGGTGGAGAGACCGAACTTGGCGAATCGCTCGTTGAACCGGCGGAAGGTGCCGATCTGGACGCGTTCGGCCGCATTCATGATCGAGTGCACACCCGCGAGGGACAGGCCCTCCATGTCTGCGTCGGAGGTGCGGCGGGCGGCGAGCTCGAACGCGAAGTTCGGCGCCGCCGAGTGGGCCCGCGGGTAACGGGCGAGCAGTTGGATCCACCGAGCGGGCTTCTGCAGGAACGACAGCGGACTGGTCAGAACCGCGTGCCGGCCGGTGCCCACGGGCGCCATGATCCCGAGCATCAGGCCCATGTCGTGGTAGAAGGGCAGCCAGGACAGCAGCGTCGTGTCGACCGGCGGCACCCCGCCGAAGTCCGAGAACTGATCGGTGACGACCTGGCCGATGTTGGCAACGATGTTGTCGTGCGTGATGGTGACGCCGGACGGCGTCCCGGTCGAACCCGAAGTGTATTGCAACAGCGCTATTTTGGCGCGCGCGCGGTCCACCGTGTAGGGGGCCGGCGGCGCGTCGTAGTCGAGCGCGTCGAGTTCGAGGACACCGATCCTGGCCCCGACCACGTCCGCCACCGACGGCATCACGTCGTCCACCGAGGCCGACGTGGTGAGGATCGCCACGGGCTCGCAGTCGCGCAGGACGGTGGACACCCGCTGGTCGTGGGCTCCGAACATCGGCACGGACAGGGGAACCGCGACCAAGCCCGCCTCGAGCGCGCCGAGGAATCCGACCACATAGTCCATGCTCTGCGGCGCGATGATGGCCACCCGGTCGCCCACGGTCCCGAACCGGCGCAGCTCTCCAGCCACCACGGTGGCGCGCTGGTGGAGCTCCGACCACGTCAGCGACTCGGCGAATCCGTCGGGGTCCACGTCGTAATCGACGAACGTGAAGGCGACCTCATCCGGCTGTAGACGTCCGCGCTGCGCAAGGACTGCTGGAATCGAAACGGCGTCAGACACGGGGAACACAACCCTTCAGGGATCACAAGGAAATTCATGGCATTCAAGTACAAAATCCGCGATCAGGTCTCGGTTCGGCAGACACTAACACCGCAACCTACGAGTGCCCAGTTTCGTTCTGTACGCAAAACTGCGGTTAATCAGCCAACCGCAACCTTGGTCGTTAAGATGTGTCAATAAAACATGTAACCCACGTTTGGTTATTAACAATGCGACAAATACGATCCGTGTTAACACGATCGGAGGTCTCACCCCTGCCGCCGACGGCGCGCACGAAACACCGCTTGACCAGACGATTCCCTACAACTCAACCGGTTCGCGGCCAGCACACATCAGGGGTTCGGGACCGGTGGCGCAGGCTCCTCCGCACTGCCGCAGCACCGCTGATTCAGGTGACCTCCAGCCCCCTCGGATAGACCGGATACGGCCGTATCCGCTGTCTTCTGCGACATCAGGTGTTTACACGGGCAAGGCACATCGCAGCCGAATCGCAACCCATGGCTACTACATGGGCTGATCGTTGATCTTGCTCTCGATATCGGCCGCGAGGGCGGTCGCGTTCTTCTCGATATAGAAGTGATGGCCCGGAAACTCCCGAATGGCGAACCCCGACGCGGAGCGGTCGGACCAGGCCTCTACCTGGGCACGAGTGGCGATCTCGTCGCCATCGGCGTAGTACGCGTAGATCGGGCAACCCACCGTTGCGTGGGGCGGGCAGTCGTAGTCGGTGATCGCTTTGAGTCCGCGTAGGGTTGGCAGGATTCTCGCAGCAAACTCATCGTTCTCGAGCAACTCGGGAGCCGCACCGGTGAGCTGTGACACGGCGTCGAGCAACCCCTGGTCCGTGTCAGGGACGTGGTCGTAACCGATCCGTCCGGGCGCTGCGCAGGCCGACACGAACAACGCGCTGATCCCCCGACCGTCGGCCTCGAACCTGCGCGCCACCTCGAACGCGACCAGCGAGCCCATGCTGTGTCCGAAGAACGCGACCGTCTCCCCGGCCGGGACCGCCGCCGACAACTTCCGGTAGACACCGTCCGCCAGCGCTGCGATGCCCGTCAGCGCCGCCACATCGTGTGCGCCCCGGCGACCCGGGTATTGGACCGCGACCCGCCGGATATCAGCGGTGAAGGCCCGCGCGAAGGGGACGTAGTACTGAGCAGATCCGCCCGCGTGGGGGAAGATGAACAACGTAGTGGCAGGCCCGGTCACCCCGAACACACTATCCGGTGCGGGTGAGCGTCGGCTCGCGCGGCGGCCGTCGACCTCGCCGGCCCACCTATCATCGTGGTCCATGACCAAGGTTCTCCTCGACTGCGACACCGGCATCGACGACTCACTGGCGTTGCTCTACCTGCTCGCACAGCCGGAGGTGCGACTCGAAGCCGTGATATCGACGGCGGGAAACGTTCCGGCGCGCCAGGTCTCGCAGAACAACCTGAGCTGGCTGGAGCTGGTGGGGCGGGACGACATCGAGGTCTGCCTCGGCGCAGATGCTCCACTCGCCACACCCCTGATGACCACCGAGGAGACCCACGGACCTCTCGGGGTCGGCTACGCGGAGCTCCCCACGCCCCAGCGCGCCGAGTCACACCGCAGTGGAGCCCAGGCCTGGTCCGAGATCACCCGTGCATACCCGGGCGAGGTGGTCGGCCTGGTGACCGGTCCGTGCACCAACCTCGCGCTCGCGATCCGCGACGATCCCGGCATCCCGTCCCGGCTGCGCCGACTGGTGATCATGGGCGGCGCCTTCCACCACCCGGGGAACACCACACCCACATCCGAGTGGAACGTGGCGGTCGACCCGGAGTCCTGGCACGAGGTCCTCATGGCATACCAAGCCGTCGCAGGAACCGGCGCGGCACTACCCATCCTGTGCCCACTCGACCTCACTGAGACCATCGAGATGACGCCCGACCATGTTCTGCGACTCGCCGAGGCCGCGGGCAGCACGCCCGCCGAGGTGCTGTCGGGCGAGGACGACGACGGCGGCCGATCGGTGACGAGCAATCCGCTGATCAGGGCATTCACCGATGCCGTGCGGTTCTACTTCGAATTCCACCGAGACCACGACAGCGGCTACATCGCGCACATGCACGACCCCTTCGCGGCGGCGGTCGCCGTCGACCCGTCGATCGCGACCCTGCGGACGGCACCTGTGGACGTCGAGTTGGCCGGCAGTCTGACCCGTGGCACCACGGTGGCCGACCATCAGCACATGTGGGGTCGGCCGGACAACGCCCGGATCGCGGTGGCGACCGATCCGGCGGCCTTCTTCGACCGCCTGATCGACACCGTCGGGGGGTACGCGCGTGGCCTCGCCTGATCCACTCCTCGACGCATTCGACGCCATCACCACCGAGACGTTCGACACCATCGCCGGGGTCCTGGACCGGTGCGACGACCGGACGATCAACGCCGTGCCCGACGCGCCCGGCATCAACTCCGTGTTCGCGCTGGTGACCCACATCGACGGCATGATCGGCTACTGGGGCGGCTCGTTCGCCGCCGGTGAGTCGATCCCCCGCGACCGCGACGCGGAGTTCCGCTCCACCGGCACCGTCGGACAGGCCCGCGAGATCCTGCTCCGGGCGCGCACACGCCTCCCGGGGTGGGCGGCCGCCGCCCGGTCGGACGGCATCCGGGGCCGCACGGCCACCGGTACTACCCGCCGGGACACGGCCACCGCGACCCCGGAGTTCGTGCTCCTGCACATCCTGCGTGAATTGGCGCAGCACACGGGCCATCTGCAGATCTGCGCCGATCTCGTCACCGGAGGTCAATAGGATCTGCAGGCATGCTCATCTCGAAGGTGGTCGCTGAGGGCATCCGGGACGGCCGGATCACCGCACAGTACCGACGATGGGACGCGCCGCGAGTGAAGGTCGGCGGTACGCAGCTGACTCCCGCCGGGCTGGTCCGGTTCACCCGCGTGGCCCGGGTACCCGACCTCGAGAAGATCTCCGACCGGTCCGCCCGTTCGGCCGGGATGAGCGACGCAGCCGCGCTGCGGCGGGCGCTCGCTCCGCGCGCCCGCACGACCGAACCACGGCCAGGCGACCGGCGAGCCCGCGGCGGCGAGACCGTCTACCGCATCTCCGTCGAGTGGGCGGGCGAGGATCCGCGGCTGGCGCTGCGCGACACCATTCCCGGCGACGCCGAGCTCGCCGACATCGCCGCCCGGCTGGAGCGCCTGGACAGGCGTCCGACGGGGCCGTGGACGCGCGACATCCTCACCTGGATCCGCGATCACCCGCACGTGGTGTCGAAGGAACTCGCCGTGCAACGGGAGGTGGAGCTGCTCCCGATGAAGGTGGACATCCGCAAGCTCAAGGCGCTGGGCCTGACCATCAGCCACGATGTCGGATACGAGCTGTCGCCGCGCGGAGCGGCCTACCTGTCCTGGCTCGACCGGAGGTGACCGTGTCTCCGCGCGCCGAAAGGTGAGCCTCAAGCGGGTGCGCATCTGACAGGTCACGACTCACGGTGCACATAACCATCGCCAACCGCGCGCCCGGCCAGCACAGTCGTACGACATGACCACCTCACTGATCCGGCCCGCTTCCGACACGCCGCTCACCGAGCGGTTCCGCCGCGTGTTCGACGAGATCGCCGCCGGTGCGGTCGCCCGGGAGCGCGACCGGCAGCTGGCGTTCGACGCGGTCGCCCTGCTCCGCGAGTCCGGGTTCACGTCGCTGCGAGTGCCCGCCGAGCTGGGCGGCTCAGGCGTCACGCTGCGCGAGTTCTTCTCGGTGCTCATCGATCTCGCGGCCGCCGACTCCAATCTTCCGCAGGCGCTGCGGGTGCACTTCAGCTTCGTCGAGGACCAGCGGCTCGCGAAGTCGGACGACGGTGACGGATGGCTCCGCGCGGTGGCCGGCGGGCTGATCGCCGGCAATGCGATCACCGAGCCCGGGGTGGGTGCGGTCGACCGGTACCGCACGGTCCTCACCGCCGACGGCGCGGGCGGATACCGCCTCAACGGCGTCAAGGCCTACTCGACCGGCACCCTGTACGCGGACATCATCGTGGTCGCGGCCGATCTCGACGGCGAGCGGGTCACCGTCCTCGTCGACTCGGAGGCGCCGGGCGTCGAGCGCATCGACGACTGGGACGGCTTCGGGCAGCGGCTCACCGCCAGCGGCACCACCACGTTCACCGACGTCGCAGTACCCGCAGCGAGGATCGTCGGTCCCGGCTACGGCAACCCCGGCCGCACATACGTCACGTCGTTCCTGCAGCTCATACAGCTGGCCGGACTCGCGGGCATCGCGCAGCGCGCGACCGACGACGTCGCCGACTGGGTCCGGGCGCGCACCCGCTCGTACACCCACGCCGTCGCCGACCTGCCCCGGCACGATCCGCTGGTGCAGCAGGTGATCGGCGGGCTGTCGAGCGCCACATTCGCCGCCCGGGCCACCGTGCTCGCCGTCGCCGACGTGTTGGACGCGGCACTCGACGACCGCACCGAGCACGCAGACCTGCTGGCCGAGGCCGAACTCGTGTCGTCGCAGGCGCAGGTGACCGTGATCGATCTGGTGCTGGCGGCGACCAGTCGCCTGTTCGACGTGGGGGGTGCGTCCATCGTGGCCGCCGATCTGCGCCTCGACCGGCACTGGCGCAACGCCCGCACGCTCGCCGTGCACAACCCTGTCATCTACAAGACCCGTGCCATCGGCGACTACGTGCTCAACGGCACCGACCTCCCCTTCGCCTGGAGCGCCGGCCAGCGGCCGCAGGCCTGACGGCCGTCTCGGGACGTTCACAAGCCCCACTGCCGCAACCACACTCCCACTCCACCCACACCTCACGAGAGAAGGCATAAGCCATGAGCACTCCCACCCGAGTCGCGATCGTCGGCGCCGGCATCGTCGGTGCGACCACCGCGCTCGCACTGCAGCGACGCGGCGTCGACGTCACCCTGTACAGCGACCGCAGCATCGAGGACCTCCGCGACGCGGTACCCGCGACCGGCACGGCCGTACTGTTCGGCCACTCGCGCGACGTGGACATCGACCTGATCGGCGAGTCCTATTCCGATGCGCCCGTATCGCTGGGAATGGCTACTCGTCTCGTCTCCGGCGAGCCGGGCGAGCTGGCCACCCTGCTCGACTTCGATCCCGACTTCCATTACACGGCAGCGGGTATCGACGTGCGGCTGCGCGCCCACGACCGGCTCACCGAGTTCGTGCGGAACGGCGGCGACTTCGTGGTCGGCACCGTCGATGCCGGCGCCCTCGACACCATCGCCGAGCAGCACGACCTCACGCTGCTTGCGACCGGCAAAGGCGGCCTGGTCGAGCTCTTCCCCGTCGACGAGGACCGCACCGTCTACCGCGAGCCGCAGCGGCAGTTGCTCGCCGCGGCCTTCGGGGGGCTCGGCCACGGTCCCGACGTGTTCGCCCACCGCGCGAAGAATCCCGCCACAGCGGGCAGCCACAACATCTTCAACCTGCACACCGACCACGGTGAGTTGTGGATAGGTCCATACTGGCACAAGGACATCGGGGCATCGTGGAGCTTCCTCGGCTTCGCCAAGCCCGGCAGCGAGTGGGGCGAGCGGTTCGACTCCGTGACGGACGCCGCGAGCGCACTCGAGGTGGTCGTCGGCCTGTACCGCGACTACTACCCGGACGACCTGCCCGACATCGAGAAGCTCACCGTGATCGAGCAGGACCGGCGGTCGTGGCTGCGCGGCGCGGTCACGCCGACGGTGCGGAAGCCCGTCGGGCATACCGCGTCCGGGCGTCTCGTCGCGGCGATCGGCGACACCGTCCTCGCTTTCGACCCG
>CAJCHX010000063.1 GCA_903970215.1 Acidobacteriaceae bacterium | reverse complement strand
CGAAGTGGACCTCGCGGATCGCCCACTGACCGTGGCATGCCTTTACCTGCCGAAAGGCGGGCTACCCGCGCACCTGCAGCGCCCCGGCGCGACGCGAGAGGCCCCGGACGGGGGCGCCAAGTACCAGCGCAAGATGCGCTTCCTGGACGCGTTCGCCCGCCAGCTCGCCCGTGCCCGACGCACGGCGCTGACGCGTGGGCGCGAGTTCCTGCTGATGGGCGATCTCAACATCGCCCATGCAAACCAGGACGTGACCCGCTGGCGCGCCAGCGGGAAGGTGGAGGGCTTCCTTCCCGAGGAGCGCGACTGGTTGTCGGCGCAGCTCGGCCCGCGGACCCTGGTAGACGTCGTGCGGGCGCTGCGTCCCACGGCAGACGGGCCCTACTCCTGGTGGAGTTGGCTGGGCCAGGCGTTCGAGAACGACGTGGGCTGGCGGATCGACTACCACCTCGCGACGCCGGCGCTGGCCCGATCGGCAGTGGCGGCCACCGTCGACAGAGCCCCGACGCGCGCAGCGCGGCTGAGCGATCATGCGCCCGTGGTGGTGACCTACGACGCGTGACCGGGACGGCGGTCGGCGCCCTGGCTCAGGACACCTCCGCGTCTCAAGCCATCTCCGCGTCTCAGGCCACCTCCGCCCACACTCTGCCGGTCCACCACGGGCGCGCGTCGTCAGCCCTGTGGCGGCTCACCGGTGGTGGTCGCGATGTCGATGACTCCGAACACCTCACTTTCGGGACCGGAGACGATCGCCATCCGCCCGAATGGACTGTCGCTGGGCGGGACCAGCGTGTTCCCGCCCAGTTCGCCCACCTTCGCGACCGCCGCGTCGGTGTCGGCCACCGTGAACCAGGCCAGCCAATGCGACGGGGTGTCTCCGGGCACCTTGGTCAGGTCGAGCACTCCACCGACGGGGTGATCGTCTCCGGGGACCGCGAACGTGCTGTAGGTGAACTCGTCGCCACCTGACAGATCGGTGAAGGTGAACCCGAACACCGCCTCGTAGAACGAGCGCGCGGCAGCGTAGTCGCGGGTGTGCAACTCGTTCCAACAGTAGCCACCCGGCTCGCCGAACACCTGAGCGCCGGTGTGCGCCTTCGCCTCCCAGACGCCGAACACAGCGCCCGAGGGGTCGGCGGCGACGAACATCCGCCCCACGTCGAGCACATCGAACGCCGGCATGAACAACTGCCCACCGGATTCGGAGACCTTGGCCGCCGTGGCGTCGGCGTCGTCGGACGCCAGGTACGTGCTCCAGACGGACGGACCGGGCATCGGCTTCGGCCCCAGCCCGGCGGCGGGCCGGCCTCCGATCAGCGCCATCGCGTAGCCCCCGGCCTCCTCGGGGCCCGCCTGGACGTCCCAGCCGAACAGGGCGGAGTAGAACTCGGCCGCCTTAGCCGGGTCGTCCGACTGGAGGTCGACCCATGCAGGTGTCCCGGCAGGCCAGGCGGTATCGCGTGTGGGCATTGAAGTTCCCTTCCTCGAGCGCTAGGACCACTCGGCCCCGGCACCATCACCGTATTGCTCGGTACCGACAAGTACGGGCGGGTTGGGGCGACGCGACGACGCGTCAGGAGGGGCGGACGGGGGCGGGCTTGTGGTTCGCCGGCCCGCTGCGGGCGGCGATTCCGGCACAGATCGAAGCGCCGGCGATGGTGATCAGGGCGCCCAGGATCATCGCCGCGGCCTCGCCCGGCACCAGCACGTGCAGCTGCTGGCCGACGGTGACCGCGGCGACCGGCACGCCGATCTGCGCCGCCGCGAGCGCGCCCAGAGGCAGCGGCTCGCCGAGTACCCGCATCGCGGCATGCACCACCACGGCCCCCAGGCCGAGCGCTACCCCGAGCAACACGAACTTCGGATGACTTCCGAACTCACGCAGGTCGATCCGCGAGCCCAGCCACACGAAGAACAGCGGCCCCAGGAACCCGTCGTTGATCGCGAACAACTGTCGCGCAACGCGGCGGGGCTCACCCACCCCCGCGACCGCGAGCCCGAGTGCGAAGCCGGCAAGCATGATCGACACGTTCCCGGCAGTGGCGACGGCCGCCAGCGCGAACAGCAGCGTCAGGCTGACCCGCAGCTCCAGCGCGAACTTCCGCTCCTCCGATACCTTGTGCCCGCGTTCGCGGAGTCCGGAGCGCTCCAAGTAGCGCAGCGCGAAGAACACCACCACCGCACAGGCCGCTACCGCCAGCGCGCCGAGCGCGGCGCTGGCCGCGTGTCGGGAGTCGATCACCAACGGCAAGGCGACGATGGAGACCGTGTCGGCGATCGCCACCTGCGCGGTCGTGGCCAGCACGGCGTCACCGGTGAGCCCCACGGAATCGATGATCGGCAGCACCACGGCCGCGGACGACGACGCCATCAGGACGGCGTATATGCCGGCGTGACCGGTGCCGAATGCCTCCGACAGCGCATACCCGGCGAGGGCCGCCAGCACCCCGACCGCCACGGCTCGCAAGAGCCCCTTGCCCAGCGCGGCATGCACCTTCGGATCCCGCACGGGCACATGTGTCCCCGCGACGAACATGACCACCGCGAACCCCATGTTCGCGAGGAACGTGAACACCTTGTCGGACGGTTGGAGCACACCGAATCCAGTCACCCCGAACACGACACCGGCGGCGAGTTCACCGACGATCACCGGGACATGCCACGCTGCGCGCCAGGAGAGCAGCGGACCCAGCAGCGCGATCGCGATGACCAGCGTCAGTGTCGAGAAGGTCACAGCTTGGCGATCTTCGCCGGGATGTCCGTGTTCTCGTCGGTGTGGTAGCTCGCGCACACCCGGTGGTAGCCGTCCGCCACCTGCGCCGGTATCCCGGCGGTCGCGTCCCCGCGCACCAGCAGGATCGGTGACAACGACTTGCCCTTCTGGATCCTCTGCAGATCCGAGGCCACGTGCGGATTGTCGACCGGAAGCAACGACAGACCGGCCGCCCGCAGGATGTCTTTGGCCTTCTTGTGCACGATCGGTGCGTCACGCAGCGCTTGTACGGCACTCTGCACCGTGGCATCGTCCATGACGAGCGCGAGGTAGTCCGCTGCCGCAGGGTAGTCGTGATCCTCGGGTTGGTCCAACCAGTTCACCGTAGCCATCGGCCGATTGTGGCACGCTGCCTTTCCGCTCAGCGGTAACTGACCACCTCGAGGTCCGAAATCGTGGCAAAACAGTCGGCGGCCATCGTCAGGTCGGCCTCCGCGAGCATCGATCGGACCACGTGCACGACGCCGTCGGCCCCCGCGAGTGCGAGGCCGTACACGTACGGCCTGCCGATGCCGGCCAACGTCGCGCCGAGGCCGAGCACCCGGAGGATGTCGACGCCGTCCCTTACTCCCGAGTCGAAGGTGACCGGAAGGCCGGACGCTTCGATCACGTCCGCGAGGTGCTCGATGGCCGGCAGTCCGCCGTTCGCCTGGCGGCCACCGTGATTGGAGCAGGCGATCGCGTCGATCCCCGCCGCCGCCGCCCGCCGCGCGTCGTCCGGATGACAGATCCCCTTGAGCACGATCGGTCTGTCGGTCAGTCGGCGGATCCGGGCCACGTCGTCCCACCCGAAAGACGGCTTGCTGAACAGCGAGGCCCACACCAGCCCGGCGTGCAGCGGCGCCGGGGCGTCCGATCCGGCGATCTCCCGGAAGCGGGGGTCACTGACGTAGTTGGCGAGGCAACGCCCACGCAGGAACGGGATGTACGCATTCGCCAGATCGCGCGGGCGCCAGCCCAGCGTGCCGGTGTCGAGGGTGATGGCGATCGCGTCGAAGCCCGCCGCGTCGGCGCGTCGCACCAGGTTGTCGGTGAGCGTGTCGTCCCGGGTGGGGTACAGCTGGAAGATCGCGAACGAGTCGCCGCGGGCATCGGCGATCTGTTCGAGGGG
>CAJCHX010000062.1 GCA_903970215.1 Acidobacteriaceae bacterium | reverse complement strand
CAACCAGGTGAAGGTCAGTTGCGGCAACCACGACCACCGAACCTACTGTCCCCCACGTAGGCCCCCGCCGGTCCCATTTCGTCCTGTCAAGGTGCCGTAACGGTAGTCCTTGCCGGCCCGGACGCCCGCTCACGTCACGGCATGCTCTCTTGCGCCGGCCATCGGCCTTGCGACCTGTTCGGCAGCGTGATGGCCGCCCACCGACGACGGCGGTCCACTCCCCCGCCGTACCGATTGACGTCGGCGCCCCCCAGTTCCCGGGAGCGCAAGCTGGTCACGACGCCCCTTCGGTGGGCTGGCAGCGCACTACCTTCGGTGACCGTGTCCGCCGTCGAGTCCACCCCGGAACTGCTGGTCGCGGACTCCGACGCGTGGGAGCGGTGGCTCGACCAGCACCACACCGAATCCGGTGGGGTGCGCCTCGTACTCGCCAAGCGCGGCGCGACGGAGCCCACCCGCCTCAGCCACGGGGAGGCACTCGAGGTGGCCCTCATGTTCGGGTGGATCGACGGCCAGCTGGGCAAGCGCGACGACGTCACCTGGACGGTGCGGTTCACCCCCCGTCGTCCTCGCAGTCCGTGGTCCAAGCGCAACGTCGGCATCGCCGAGCGGTTGATCGGCGAAAGGAGGATGCGACCGGCCGGCTTGGCGGAGATCGAGCAGGCCCGGGCTGATGGCCGCTGGGAAGCGGCCTATCACGGTTCGGCCTCGATCAGCGTTCCCGAGGACCTCGCCCAGGCGCTGGCTGTCTCTCCGGCGGCGGCGGCCGCCTTCGACGGGCTATCGGCGCAGAACCGCTATGCCATCCTCTACCGCCTCACGACGGCCAAGCGTGCCGAGACCCGAGCCCGTCGGCTTGAGAAGTTCATCGACATGCTCGCCCGCGGCGAAACGATCCACCCGCAGCGATCCCAGACCCGAGCGGCCGGCTGAGGAACGCAGACCGGCGGCGCCTCATCGCCCGCAGCACCATCAGACCCCGCCCAGACTCGGTGATATCCCTGCCTCGGGGTCGCTGGTCCTGGGCGCCCGCAGACTGTTTTCTGGCGCCCAGAAAGTCGGTCAGCGGGCGGCGCCGGCGACGGAGGTGGACACGATGTAGGTGGCGTGACGGTCGAGCGAGACCCGGGCCCGGTCGTAGCGCATGGTGGTGCGCGGATCGGCGTGTGATGCGGCCTCTTGGACGTCGCGCAGCGGCACGCCAGCGTCGAGAGCGGCGGTGATGAACGCTGGCGCAGGGTGTGGGGACCGATCGGCTCGGCGATCCCGGCCCGGCGGGCGACCCTGCGCACGATCCGAGCCGCCCCGTGACGGTCGAGACGCCGACCGTCGCCGGCGACGAAGATCGGCCCGGCGGCACGTTCGCCGACGGCCAGGTCGACCGCCCGTGCGGTCCGCAGCGCAGGCGGGACGGTCACGGTCTTGCCGCCCTTGCGCAGCACGGTGAGAGTCCGATGGCCTCGCTCCACACCAAGCGCCTCGATGTTCGCCCCGATCGCCTCTGCTACCCGCAGCCCGTTGAGGGCCAGCAGCGAGCTCCGGGCATGCTCACCGGCCGGGCCGAGCCCTGCGGCGACGAGGAGCGCACCGACCTCGTTGCTGTCCAAGCCGATGGCGTGCGATTCGAAGTCGATCCTCGGGCGGCGGACATGGACCGCCGGGGAGTGTGCGATCAGCCTTCCTCCTCGGCGTAGCGGTAGAAGCCGGTCACCGTGCACAGGCGCCGGACGATCGTCGCAGTGGCCGGCCCTTCGCCTCGAGTTCTCGACCGAACGATTCCATGTCACTGCGGCGGATCTCGAGTAAGCCCAGGTGGCGTCGGTCGCAGAACGCCACGAACTGGCGGAGCTCTACCGCGTAGGCGTCACGGGTGAGACCCGGTAGCCACCGAGGAAACCGGCCAGCGCGACGTGTTCAGGATCGACCAGGCCGGAGTCGTAGACGATGACGGCAGTCGAGGCAGTGGTGGCCGTGGCATACCTCCCAAGTAGGTGGGACCCGGGGGACGAGGCGACCGGAGCCCCACGTGGATAAGACCCTCACCGTAAACACGTCCGCCCACCCGCGACATCGGCCCCAGGGGGGGGGGGTGATCACAGGGCTGGCCACAGACCGGACGAGGAATCCCTTGTTCCTCTCGGCGCACAATAGGAAACGTCGAAGTGCTCGATATCGCGACTCGGCGTCCCGCACTGTCTGGTCCCTGGCGAGGTGGGCTTGGCGATCTGGGCGGTGTCGTTCGAGACGCCACGGCTGTGGGTGCGTCGCCGTCAGACAGCGCCTTCCTGCACCTTGGCATCAAGCAGGACAGGTCTCGCAGTCGTGGTCACCAGCCACAAAGCCCCGGTAGGCGGCGTGATGCTGGGGGTGTTGGTCACCACGACCGCTACGGCATCGGCCCCCGGCTGCGCGGCGATCGTAACGTTGGGTACCCGACAGGGGCACTTGGGGTACGAGAATCCAGATTCCCACAGCACCTGCTTGGTCCTCCAGTCGACGGCCTCCTCCTGCGACGTGGATGCGTCCAGGCCGACGACGACGTGCCCGTCCCAGGAGATGCCGTCTGGCTGGATCGGCACGTCCTTGATGATCTTCCCACTTGCTGCGTCTACGACTTCTCCTTGCGCTCGGCGCCCGATCGCCGCCACGTAGCGGCCGTCACCAGAGACGGCTATCCAGTCGGCGACGGGAGCGTGCTCCCAAGAGGGCTGGAGTACGGCGCCCGTGCTGAGGCGGACGACTTCCGTGCGCTGGACTGAGCCCATGAGATTGAAGAAGATCACGGCCTCGTCGTGTTTCACGCTGCACCACGCCACCCCCGAACTGAGGTGGTCACCGTAAGCGCCGGGAATGGTGGCAACGACTCGGGAGTGCCCGTTGGAGCCGTCCTCCAGCAGTAGCCGGCCTGCGGTGGACTTCCAGTTTGATCCCGGTTCAGTTGGCTTCAGCGCGCAGACGTGTTGATCGTCGTCCGCCCAGGTTCCCGACACGGCCACCTGTCCGACTCGTCGGCCGGCAGCACCGACGACCTCCGCCCCATGCTGATCAGCGATCTCGAACTCCCTGCCGTCGGGTGAGGCCGCGACCGTGGTGCAGCACTGGGCCACCGGGCCGGTGGCGAACCGGCCTGCGCGGTGTCCCGACCAAGACCAGACGGTGACCGTGTGGGTTGTCGTCGCTGGGAGGCTGAAGAAGGACGGGGACCCGGGGTCGGCCAGCGTCCTCCCGGTGGTGCTTGCGACCCCTCCGCCGCAGCCACCGACGGCGAGGACCGTGCACGCGAGCAGGAGCGCCCTCCGTCTCATGGCATCACCCTTGCACCTCCCGAGGGCCAGCCACCATGCCATGCACCTTGATGCTCAACCCGCTACCAACCCGCATCGAATCCACCGTGACCGCCGATGCCACCCACACGCCCGCACCGCCCTCAACACCGGCAACCGGCCCCTCGCCGCCTGGGCCGCCCACCAAGGACTCCTCGCCGTGCCCCTCGACCCCACCCTGAGCCTGACCCGGTTCGGTGGACACGGGGTGTAGACGGTGACGGTAGCTGCGTACTCGATCGGGGTGCGATGGCCGAGCACGGTCTGGTGGCGTTGGTGGTCGTAGAACACCTCGATGTATTCGAAGAGGTAGAGCTTCGCTTCGGCCCGGGTGGGGAACCAGATCGACCCTCGGATCCACCCGGGCGTCACGATCAGCCTTCAACCAGTTGTGCAACGTCGAGTCGGTGATCCCCAAACTGCGGGCCACCTCGATGACCGACCGGTCCGAGGAGCGAACCGACTCGACCGCTTGACGCCGGACGACCCAACGAGGGCTCCTTCCACTGGGGGGTCTCCCCAGAATCAGGTGTCCACGCAACCGAGTCAAGCTCACTCTCACCCCCTACCCTCCGGGGGTACCCACTCGGAGAGCCCTGCTGACCAGGACTTCTACCAGAGCGAGCGACGGGAATCGAACCTGCGTTCTCAGCTTGGGAACTCCCCCTGAGCGTGTCCACCCGGGTCCGGCAGAGTCCAAAAGTGCTGGTCAGGAGGGTGACGGGGAACCCACGGATTCCCGTGGACGGCCTGAGCTGTGGGGAAGCTGTGGGGAGAGACGCCCCACGGACTTTTCGAAGGACGCGGCCGGCGAGGCTGAGGACGCGCTCTCTTCCGACCTAGCTGAGAACGCCGACGACGAGACTGCCCACTGGTGGGAATGGATATGACGCTCACCTGTCAACGAGTCTCGACGGCGGAAACGGCACGCAGAGCGGATGTCCCAGCGTCAGGGGTCCAGGACGGCCTGCAGAGTGTGGCGGCGGAGTTCGGTGTACTCCGCGTCGGCCGCCCACGTTTCGCCGTGGCCCTCGGACCACAGACGCGCCCAGGGTTGGCGGCCGCTGCGGTGTCCTTCGGCGAGCAGCAGGTGCATGGAGCGGATGCGAGGGACGAGAAGCTCCAGGAGGCGCTTTCGTCCGGCGGCCTCCAAGCGGTAGCCCTCAACGAGCGATGACACCCGGATCCCGAGCGTCCGGTCGTCGTCGCCGGCCGCCGGCGAGAGCGGCGCGAAGCCGTGGATGGCGTAGGACAGGTCCCACAGGCGGGTGCCCGGCCCAGCGCCGTCCCAGTCGATGAACACGAGTCGGTCGCTGCGGACCAGGTTCCAGGGGGCGAGGTCGTGATGGCAGATGAGGTCGCTGCCGTCGGAGGGGATGGCAACGTTCCACACGGCGTCAGGTGGAGGAACGAAAGACTCGACCGCATCGTGGAAGTCCCGGATCAGGCGGCCGACGGTTCGAAGCTGATCAGGCTGCAGGTCGAAGGGGCGGGCGTCGACGGAACCCTCGACGAATGACAGCACCTGACGGCCCTGCTCGTCGTAACCAAGGGCGCGAGGTGCTGCGGCGTAGCCGACACGCTCGAGATGGAGCAGCAGGGCGTCGACACTCGTAGACCATTGGCCCGCCGGACGCCGGACCGTGTCGCCCACCCGAACAATTCCGGTGCCAACGTTGCCGCCCGTGAGCGGCTCCTCGAACACACGAGGACCTTACCGAGGTGCCTTCCGTGAGGGACGACCAGCGGCTCAGTGGCACGTGCGCGTATCCGGCGGCGCTGAACGCAGCAACGTCCGGATCGGTCCCTCGGTCCGTTGCAGGTCGTGGAACGCAAGCTGGTGCGGTTCAGGAAAGTCGAACCAGTTCCCTCCGACGGGTGCCGCGGCGATGCATGCGGCCACGGCAGGCCCCCTCCCTGTCTCGGCCGCCTGCGACCTCAACTGGCTCGTCGGGGACCGCTCGGCGGTCTCGGAGGTGGTCGCCCACGCCGGTGAAGCACCTTACAGGTGGACCCCGTCAGCTACACCACGAGGCGGGACTCAATCCATACGTGCCGATATGCGCATCGAGCCAATCTGTAGTGCCTTGGGTTACAGAGCGTCGCTTCTGCGCTGCCCAGGTAAGGATGCCTCAGCTCAGCAGCAGAGGAGACGTCTCAGCTTCACGACGCCCACTTTCATCAACCATCGGAGCACGCCGGGCGTGGTGGACGGTCCACGTCGAGCCCTCCGACTTCAGATCGTCGCCAACCTGAGCGCTACGGTTGGAGACCGCTATGCGATGGGACGATCTCGAGCTGCTTCGCCGCATCGACGAGCTGGAGCAAGCTGGCAACGTTGCCCCGCTCAGCAGTGGGCTGAACCTCCTGCAAGACATGGGCGGCCCGGGCGTGGCCTGGGACCGGGAGGCCCCAGCCTTCGCCCGCGAACTCCTACTCGCCAGCAACGCTGGCTACCTCACCTGGAGGGAGAACGTCGGCCAGTACGTCCACAACCCGAGCCCGACGAGCGACCCCAGCAACTGGCTGCAGCAGATCTGGGAGCTCCACCTCACCCTCGCTGGTCGTGACCGAGCCCGGGGGCGGGTCATCCACCGTCCCCTGCCCGACCCGGACGAGGACGACGACCGGCTCATCACGGGTATGACTCTCGAGGAGGTCGCCCGGTCCATCGCTGACGTCTACACGGCCACGCAACTCCCTCGCTACCTCCACGACTCTGGCGTGCCGGCGGAGTACCTCGACGGCGCAAGCGAGCAGCCAAAGTGGCAGTATGTGCTGGCGGTGCTGGAGAAGCTCCACGACGGCGGTTCAGCGGCGCGACGGGTCCTGCGGGAGTTCATCGGTGGATGGCTGGACGGGCGCCACCACGACCCACCCCGTCCCGACGTCCGCCTGCGGATCACCGCCCTGCTCGCCCAGCAGGGGTGGCACATCCGCGACGGCCTCCTCGTGATCGGCGAGCGCACCCATGATGCAGCAGGCACGCTGACCGCCCTCGGCCGGGACGTTCGGGTCGCGGCCCTCCACCCCGAGATCCGCCAGGTCGCCGACCGCTACATCGATAGCGACCGGATCGAGGTCGCCATCTTCGAGTCGTTCAAGGCGGTCATCAACCGCGTCAAGGCGATGACCGGCCTCGATGGTGACGGCGGCAGCGGACTACTCGGCCATGTCTTCTCCGACGAGAACCCTCGGCTGTTCTTTGGGGACCCCTCAACCCAGACGGGCAAGGACGTCCAGCGTGGAATGCGGTTCCTTTTAATGGGGGCGGCAGCGGCTATCCGCAACCCCGACGCTCACGAGCAGTTCAGAATCCTCGGCCCCGAAGAGAGCCTGGAGGAGTTGGCGTTCGCCAGCATGCTGATGCGGCGACTCGACGCCGCCGTCATCGTCGACCCCTAGCTAGGCCATCGGACTATGGATCGCACGTTCCGTATTGCCCTGATCGGCGTGTGGGGCGTCACCGAGGATTGCGTTCTGCGATCGCCAACAGCGACATCCGCCGCTCACAGACCGCGAAGTTCGGAGATTGCCCACACGGCACCTCTGTGACCGGGAGAGCCCTCGATGCTATCCCGTCGTCAGGTCTCGACCTCGATCGGGATTCCAGCCTCGGCCGCTACCGGCGTCCAGATGTCGACGTCCTGGCCAGGTGTTTCCACGCTCACGATGAGGCTATAACGGGCGCCGTCGTCACTGCGGTCGCGGTCGGGGCGCTCCTTCCACCAACCGGTCACGGGGTACACCGCAATGACGCCGCGCTGCGCTAGGTCCGCCGCAGTGCCTGTCCAGACATCGGTATGGAGCGACCCCGCAGAGCGGAGGTCCGGACCGAAGTGCCACTGCTGCGCATCGCTGTCCGTGGTGGGCCGGCGCTCGTCCTCGGCGAGCGCCAGCTGGTTGATCCGCTTGCGGAAGTCGCCAGTCGACTCAGTGGGCCGTCGAACATCGAAGCGCAGACCGTGTGATGCGTACCGATACCGGCGCCGCCAGCCACGCCGTGCAGGGTTCGGGTCGACAAAGTACGACAGGGTGACCCGCAACCGCACCTCGGCGCCGCCGAGATCGCTCAGCACGTCCGCCGGCCAGGGCAGCTCGTGCAGGTTCATCTCGCGCATCTTGCCGCCGAAGAACGGGTGGATCACATCCTCCGCAACGAGGGTCAGCGCATCCGTTGCGCTTCGGGTTGCGCGTGCCAGGTCGGGGACACCCATCCCGTACCGCCGGAAGAGCGCTGCGGTCTCCCTCCGAGAGCCGGCAACTCCGAAGCGTGCGCGCATCGCGTCAGTCCACTCGGCGGAGTGCACGATCAGAGCGCGCACCGTCTCCGGCCACAGCGCCGGGTATTCAGCCAGGATTGACGCGGCAAGGTATGCGCCCTGTGCCGTCGCAGCGCTGGTCATGCTCGTCACCGTCAGCAGTCGCGGGCCGATCATCGGCGCACGGGTCGTTAGGAGCTGCATTGAGATCGGCGTATCGAAGCTGCCATTCGGGGAGCGGCCGAGGTTGCCCCCTTCGAGGACCACATCTGGTTTCACCGGCCACTGCTTGTTGAATGCCGCCGACGTCCGACTGTGTGGTGACAGCTCGCCGCGCGGTGCAAGCGCCGTCCAGCCTGCGTAACCGGGCTCGCTCGAGTCGATGGTGTCGATATCGGTGTACGCCCCGACCGTGAGTGCGTTCCAGGCCTGCCCTGGGTCCTCTATCGGCTCCAGGTCACTCCGGGTGAGGAAGTCGTCGTCCCAGAGGTCGACGTTGCCGGCGGCCACAAGGAAGAGCCGGC
>CAJCHX010000061.1 GCA_903970215.1 Acidobacteriaceae bacterium | reverse complement strand
CGCCCTCGAACAGCAGGCGCAGTCGAGCCTGATCGACGACCTGCGCGCGGGCCGCGTGCCCGACGAGCCCAGCGCGGCGGCCCGCGCGCGGGCCCTCGGGCTGCCCACAGCCCCGCGGTATCTGCCGCTCACCGTGGTCGCGGAGGTTTCGGTGCACGCCGACGGCGTGGCCGGGCAGCGGCGTCTGACCCAGCTCCACGACGCCGCGCGGCACGCGCTGGGCGGCGCGGGTCTGTCGGCTCTGACGACCGTGGGAGCCGATCGGGTGGAACTGATCCTGGCCTGCCCCCGAGGTTTCGGCGACAGCGACGTCGACGCCGCGAGCGCGCGGATCGGGGCGGAGACAGGACGGGTGCGGGGCGTACGCAGGACGGTGATCGGCGCCGGACCGCCGGCCGGCCGGCTGCTCGACGCCGCGGCCGGCCTGGACGAATCCCGCCACGTCGCCACCGTCGCGCTCGCCATGCCCGACGACGGCACCCGGCGCCCGGTCTACCGCGCGGCCGACACACGCTTGCGGGGGCTCGCGGCGCTGCTGCGCGACGACCCCCGCGCGATCGCCTTCGAGGAGTCGGAACTACGCGGAGTTCTCACCTCCCCCCGGTGCGACGACCTGATCACCCTGCTGCGCGCGTACCTCGACACCGGTGGGCGCAAGACCGAACTCGCCGCGCGCCTGCACCTGTCGAGGCCCACGCTGTACGCGCGCCTCGCGGAGCTGCGCAGCGTGCTGGGCTTCGACCTCGACGACGGCGAGTCCCGCACCAGCCTGCACGCGGCCCTGTTGATCCGGGACGCGCGCCGGACGTGATCAGGCCTCGCGCGCGTCGATCACCTCGTATGCGCCCTCGGCGTACTGCGCGCGGACGACCTTCTTGTCGAACTTGCCCACCGAGGTCTTGGGCACCTCGGAGACGAACGCCCAGCGCTCCGGGACCTGCCAGCGCGGGATGCGCTCGAACAGGAAGGCGCGCTGCCTCGCCACGTCGGCATCGGCCGGATCCTTGACCACCGCGAGCACGAAGGGCCGCTCGTCCCACTTCTCGTCGGGCACGCCGACCACGGCCGCCTCGGCCACGGTCGGGTTGCTCATCACGGTGTTCTCGAGCTCCACCGAGCTGATCCACTCGCCGCCGGTCTTGATCATGTCCTTGGTGCGGTCGCGGATGGTCATGAAGCCATCTGGGCTGATCGACGACACGTCGCCCGTACGCAGCCAACCGTCATGGAACTTCGACGGGTCGCTGACGTTGCCTTCGGGCGAGTAGTAGGCCCCGGTGATCCAGGGACCGCGCACCTCGAGCTCGCCGGACGACACGCCGTCCCAGGGCAGCTCGGCACCGTCGTCACCGATCAACCGCGCCTGCACCGACGGCGGGAACCGACCCTGCGTCACGCGGTACGCGAACGCCTCGTCGGGGTCGTCCACGCCGAACGGCGGGCGGGACACCGACCCCAGCGGCGACGTCTCGGTCATGCCCCACGCGTGGGTGATCGGGACGCCGTAGCCGTCGAACGTGCGGATCATCGACGGCGGCACCGCCGCGCCGCCGACGACGACCTCGCGCAGGTGGGAGATGTCCTGCGGGGCGGCCTCGAGCCGGGCCGCGACGCCCTGCCAGATCGTGGGCACGGCGGCGGCGAAGGTGGGCTTCTCGGCGGCCATGATCGCCAGCAGCGGTTCGGGCTGCAGGAACCGGTCGGGCATCACCAGCGTGATACCGGCCATCATCGCCGCGAAGGGCAGGCCCCACGACATCACGTGGAACATCGGCACGATGGCGAGCACCGAATCCGAGTTGCCCAGGCTCATGCCCGACGTCGAGTTGACCTGCATCGAGTGCAGCCAGATGCTGCGGTGGCTGTAGACGACGCCCTTGGGGTCGCCGGTGGTGCCCGACGTGTAACACATGACGGCGGGATCCCGCTCGTCCAGCACGGGCCACTCGAAGGTGGTCGGCCGGCCCGCGATCAGCTCGTCGAAGCCGTGCACGGCGATGCCCTCCGGTGCCGACAGCGCCTCCTTCGGACCGTTGACGACGATCACGTGCCGCACGTTCGGCGTGCCCGGCAGGTACCGCGCCAGCAGCGGCGCCACCGAGGCGTCGACCAGGATCACCCTGTCGTCGGCCTGGTTGATGATGAACACCGCCTGCTCGGGCGAGAGCCGCAGGTTCAACGTGTGCAGCACGGCCCCCATCGCCGGCACACCGGCGTACGCGACCTGATGTTCGTTGTTGTTCCACATGAACGTGGCGACGCGATCGGTGCGAGTCACGCCCAACTCGGTGAGGGCGTGCGCGAGCTGCGCGGCCTTGTCGCCGACTTCGGAGAACGACATGTCCCGGGACTCGGTGCCGGTCCAGGTGGTCACCTTGGCCTCGGGGAACACGCGACGGCTGTACTCGACCAGGCGAGCGATCGTCAGCTCGCCCTCCTGCATCGTGGATGCAAACAACTCTCGTCTCCTTCGACGGGGTGGGCGCTGGGGGCTACTGGGCGATGAACTTGTTGATCGCCCGCACGACGGCGCGTGGGGCCAACCTACTCGAATTGGCCAGGACCGTGGTGGCTCTTCCGACGGAGTAATGGACCCGCGGCACCACCATCAAGCCGGGGTGAGTGGCATGCCAGATCTGGTCCGCCACCTGTTCGGGCGTGATGTTCACGCCGAGGGTCTTGATGCTCTTCGTCGCGTCGGTTTCGGCGAGCGCGGTCTTCGCCCACAGCGGCCAGATGGCGACCACTCGGATGCCGTCCTTCTCCCATTCGAGGTCGAGTGCCTCGGTGAGTCCCGAGATGTAGAACTTCGTGGCGCTGTACGTCGCGATGCCTGGCTGGCCGTAGATCGCCGACGCCGAGCACAGGTTGACCAGGTGCGACTTGCCTGCCGCCTTGAGGTACTTGTAGGCGGCCTGGGCACCGTAGGTGACGCCGAGCACGTTGACGTCGATCTGGAACTTCACCTGCTCCGGCGTGATGTCCGCGAGGTCGCCGCCGACCAGTACGCCGGCGTTGTTGTCGAGGATGTCGAGGGTTCCGCCCGTGTGGCGAGTGAAGTCGGCGAGTGCGGCCTCCCACGACGCCGGGTCGCGCACGTCGAGCCGGCCCGTGATCACCGCGGAGTGCTCCGCCTGCATGGATTCCAGAGCTGCGGCGTCGACGTCGTACACGCCCACCGTCCAGCCTTCCGCCAGGAAACGTACCGCCGTGGCCCGCCCGATCCCGGCCGCGCCGCCGGAGATGAAGATCGATGACATGCGGTAAACCTACTCGTCGGGTCGGCCACTCGTAAACGCCTTGTTGAACTTGGTTCAACTGGGTTCGGACCGGGTGCGGCGGTCACGACAGCCGGTCCGCGGCGGCCAGCGCGGCCGAGTATCTGCGCAGCTCTGCGGCGGCGTGCCGCGCGGCGGCTGCATGCGAGCGCAGCGCGCTCTGCGCCCGATCACAGAACGCCCGATCACCGAACGCCGGGTCATCGAACGCCCGGTCACCGAACGCCCGGTCACCGAACTGCCCGGCCGCCGGATGGTCGACGACGACGGCGTCGGCCGCGGCATCGAACTCGTCGGCCGCCGCGCCCCACCGCCGCGCGAGCGCCGCCGACTCCGCCGGGTCAACCCGCATGAGCCGGCTCCCGTCGCAGATCGATCGGGCCCGGCAGGTCGACGGTGATCCGCCCCGGCGTCGTCCGCGGCGCACCCTCCCCCGTCAGCACGCGCGCGAAGTTCGCGAGGGCCTCGGATCCCTCGTCGAAGTAGTGGGAGTGGGTCGCCAGCGGAGACGTCGTTCCCGGCGGCGCGGAGGCGGCGAGCCGGATCGCGCCGAACGACTCGGCGGCCGGGTCGACCCCCAGCCCGAACGGTGGGTATCCGCCGAGCCAGGTGACCGGATCGTCGTCGGTGGCGGCGACGTACACGTCGGGTACCCCGAAGTCCTGCGCCCTCGTCACCGGCCCGACGCCGGGCGAACCGAGCAGCACCATCGAGTCCACCACCGGCGCGAGCGCCCCGTCATGGCCCGCGAAACCCGCCGTCGTGGACCCGTAGCTGTGCGCGAACACCACCAGCCGCGGGTCGCGCTCACGCCGCATCGCCGCGATGTCCCACAGGTCGGCCCGGAGCTCGTCACCGCCGCGTCGAGCCAGGCCACGCGTCGCCACCTGCACGGCAGCGAACGGACCGGACGGGGCGTCGTACCCGATCCAGGCGAGGGTCGCGTCCGTCTGGGCGGGTGCGGCGGCCCGCGCTGCGTCGTACAGGCGGGAGGCGTCACCGGCCACCGACCCGAGTGAGCCCATGGTGGTGCCCATACCCGGCACGATGACCCCGACGTTGTCCGCGGTGTCGAGGTCACCGATCGAGACCACCGCGGCTCCGTCCCCACCGAATGCGTCGGGATCGAACTCGTAGAGCTGCACGCTGACGGGCGCCCCGGTGATCGGGTCGCGGCGCCGAGCAAGGGCGGCGAGGTGTTCGTCCAGTGCCTGTTCCCGGTCGAGTCTCGCCCGCTCCGCGTGGGTCTTCTCCGGCCTTGCGCGCAACCCACGCAGGTCGGCCGCGAGCCGCGCCCGGTTCGCCGCGTCCCGCACCGCGGCGGGAAGCGGCGCCGCTCCCTCCGGCAGGGCCGGGTTCGGGAGTGCCGCGTTCGGCAGGGCCTGAGCATGCGGGAGGTCGAGGGCCGCCAGGCGCCGGGCGAGCCCGGCACCGTCGTCACCCGGATGCGCGGCAACGATGCGCGCCGCCTCCCGCAGCGTCTCGTCGACGGCGGCCGCAGCGGCGCGCTCATCGGTCGCCCAGCGCGCGTAGGCCTGTGCTGCCGTTCCCTCCCACGACCCGGGCGATGCCGTC
>CAJCHX010000060.1 GCA_903970215.1 Acidobacteriaceae bacterium | reverse complement strand
CGCCAGTACGCGTCCATCCGATGCAGCAGCTCCGGTTCCAGCGTGCTCCCGGCCGGCGTCGTCCGAGTGCTGGTCATGCGGTGTCCTCGTGGTCGACGTGGCGAAGGTCTTTCGGGTCGGTCGGCTGCCGATCGGCCGGCGCTGCGTCCGTGAGCAACCGAATCAGCTGACGCTCATCCAGCGCGGTCCACGCACCGCGTGCCGCAGGCCACAGATCGGGATCGTCCTCGAGCGCCAGCACGGTCGTCGTCGGGGTCGCCCGCTGCGCCGGTGTGGCCACCGGCGTCGACTTCTCAGCGGATTCGATGAGTCCCATCCGCCGGAACACCGACCAGCACACCCCGGCGATCGTCGCCACCAGAACCATCGGGACGATGCTCATCATCGCCCCCCCACAGACGAGACCCCGTTGGGGGCGGTGGCGATCGCCTCCGGAACGACCACGGGCGACTGCGGCCCGACCGCCGCCGCGCCCTCCCGGGCCAGGAAGGACCCCAGTTCGGCGATCGTCGACATCAACGGCGCCGGGAACACCACAGTCGAGTTCTTGTCGACGCCGATCTCCACCAACGTCTGCAGATTGCGGAGCTGCAGCGCAAGGGGATGCGCCATCATCGTGTCCGAGGCCTGCCCCAACGCGGCCGCGGCCAGCGACTCACCCTCCGCCGCAATGATTTTGGCGCGCTTCTCCCGCTCCGCCTCCGCTTGCCGTGCCATCGCCCGCTTCATACTGTCCGGCAACTGGATGTCCTTGAGCTCGACCAAGGTCACCTGCACACCCCATTCCACCGTGGTGACGTCGAGAATCGCCTTGATGTCGAGGTTGATCTTGTCGGTCTCCGACAAGGTCTGATCCAAGGTGTGCTGCCCGACGACCTTACGCAGAGTGGTCTGCGCGATCTGGTCGATCGCCGCGCCGACGTTCTCGATCGCGACCACGGACCTCACCGCGTCGACGACCTTGAAGTACGCGACAGCAGACACGTCGACGCTCACGTTGTCCCGGGTGATGATCCCCTGGGACTGGATCGGCATCGTCACGATCCGAAGCGAGATCCGATGCAGCACATCGACAAACGGGATCACCAGCCGCAACCCCGGCTTGCGCTCCCCGATCACGCGGCCCAGCCGGAACTGCACGCCGTTCTCGTACTGCTTGACGATCCGCACCGACATCGTCGACAGGAGCAGCCCCAGCACGACGATGACGACGACCGCGATGCTCAGCCCTTGCATGACCGCACACCTGCCGAGGACCTCGATCGAATGAAGAAGGATCGAATGAAGGAGGATCGAATGAAGAAGGACGGAATGAAGAAGGACGGAATGAAGAAGAATTGTGGAGCAGTCATGGTGATCCCGACGTGAAGACGATCACCGGTGTGTAAGGGCCCCGGAGCTGATGCTCCTGGAGTTCTGCGGCGGACAGCCGAACTCGTCCCGAACCAGCTGAGACTCTCAGCACCCATAACGGTACCCCTGTTCCAGCGGTTCCATCCAACCGCGTCGGCCGGTGGTCCGGGAATCATCGTCCGGCGGTACTGTTGCCGTGAGAGACCACCTCGTCGCCGTCGGGCTGCGAGAATGTGTCGCGGCTCGCCGTCTGACGGTGCCGGGCCGTGGACCGACTACATGAGCGCAGGTAACGGCGGATGACCGAGTTCACCAGGGACGCCGATCCCAGTCCGGACCGGTTACCGGCAGCCGACCAGACCCGCGCCGAGATCTCGGATCTTCAGGTCGCCATCGGCGACTTGGCAGGCCTGGTGGCAGGCAGTCTGGGTTTGACGGAGCTGCTGGCAGAGGTCGCGACGTTCGCCGTGCGCGCGATCCCGGGGGCCAAGGGTGCGGGGGTGACCCTGTTGCGCATCGATCGGACCGACCAGATGGTCGAGGCGTTGGCGGCGAGCGCCCAGTTCGTCGAGGAGATCGACCACATCCAGTACGTCACCCTGCAGGAGGGGCCCTGCATCACTGCCGCGCTGGAAGGCCGCACCGTGCGGTCGGGATCGCTGGGCGGGGAGAAGATGTGGCCGCGGTTCGGCCCACGGGTAGGCCGTCTGGGAGTGCACAGCGCGCTCTCGCTCCCGCTACTACTGCCCGATCGCGAGGTGGTCGGGGCGATAAACGTCTATGCCTACGACAAAGACGTGTTCGACGAGCGCGCCGCCGAGCTGGGTGAGCTGTTCGCCAAACCCGCGGCGGTCGCGGTGCACAACGCTCGGGTGCTGGCTCAGGCGATGACGCTGGCCACCCAGTTGCAGACCGCGCTGTCGACGCGACCGGTGATCGATCAAGCGATCGGCGTACTGCGGGGACGCAGCGGACGCAGCACCGAGGAGACGTTCGCCCAACTGCGCGCGATCAGCCAAGCCGAGCACCGCAAGGTGGCCGACGTGGCACAACACATCGTCGACGAGGCGGTCCGGCGCGCCCGCGCGCGGCACACCCCGAGCTGAGCGTCCGCCGCGAGGTGGCGCGCCTCGGGGTGGCCCGCCGCGGGGGTATCACGCCTCGTGGTGTCGCGCGTACGGTTGACCGCGGAGGTACAGCCCGGAAAAGGCGTCTGACCTGTATCCCGGATCCTCCACCGTGCACGGCGATTCGCGCCCCCCGGTCTTTGGCAGTGTCGATCGGCGCTCGGGAGCGCCAACGGAGCACGTAGCTAATGACGATCAGCGAAGATGCGGCCGCCGCCCTAGCCGTCCTGACCGAAGCGCTGGACGAACCCGGCGCCGACATCGCCGACAGCCTCGAGCAGGTGGCCCTCGCAGCCGCGACCGCCGTGACCAGCTACCTCGGGCTGAGTGTGGTTGTCGCCGCAGATGATTCCCCGCTCACCATCACCGTTCTCGCCGGTGGGGGCGCGGCCGGCTACATCCGCGCATCGCTGCACATGGGGCTCATCGGGAGCGGGCCGGCAGCCATAGCCCTCGTCCTGTATGCCGGGACGGCGGGCGCCTTCGTCGACCTGGCTGCCGATCTGGCCTGGCTGACGCGGCGACCGCCGACCGAGATCACCCTCGACCAGCACCTCACCGTCCCCGCGAGTGCCGACGTCGCCGAGCGACTGCACGCGGCATCCGACATCGACCAGGCCATCGGCGTCCTGATCGGACGCGGCCACACACCGGAGGAAGCGCGCCGTCACCTCGACAGCCACGCGGCGGCAAACGGAACCGACCGGCGCGCCGCCGCGCAATCGATCATCGACACGATCACTGTCGCCGACGAGCTATAGGGTCGAGACGGTAAGGATCCGCCTCCCACGAAGGGGTCGTCTGTGTTCTCCAAGGTCCTGGTCGCCAATCGCGGCGAGATCGCTATTCGTGCGCTCCGCGCGGCATATGAGCTGGGTGCGGGCACTGTGGCCGTGTACCCGTATGAGGACCGCAATTCGGCGCATCGCACCAAGGCGGACGAGAGTTACGAGATCGGCGAGCGCGGTCGCCCCGTGCGGGCGTACCTGTCGGTGCCCGAGGTCGTCGCGGTCGCGCAGCGTGCGGGCGCCGACGCGGTGTATCCCGGCTACGGGTTCCTGTCCGAGAACCCGGATCTGGCCGCGGCGTGCGCGCAGGCGGGTATCGCCTTCGTCGGGCCGCCGGCCGACATCCTCGAGCTGACCGGCAACAAGGCACACGCGGTGGCCGCGGCCCATGCCGCGGGCCTGCCGGTGCTGGCCTCGTCTGCGCCGTCCGCCGACGTCGAGGAGCTGCTCGCCGCGGCCGAGTCGATGACGTTTCCAGTGTTCGTCAAAGCCGTGGCCGGCGGCGGCGGACGGGGCATGCGGCGCGTCGCCGATCCCGCGGACTTGCGGGAGGCGATCGAGGCCGCCGCCCGGGAGGCGGAGTCGGCGTTCGGCGATCCGACGGTGTTCCTGGAACAGGCCGTGGTGGATCCGCGGCACATCGAGGTGCAGATCCTGGCCGACACCTACGGCGATGTGATCCACCTGTACGAACGGGACTGTTCGGTGCAGCGGCGGCATCAGAAGGTGGTCGAGCTGGCGCCCGCCCCGAACCTCGATCCCGCTCTGCGGGACCGGATCTGCGCCGACGCGGTGGCGTTCGCCCGGCACATCGGTTACAGCTGCGCCGGCACCGTCGAATTCCTCCTCGACACCCGCGGCCAGCACTTCTTCATCGAGATGAACCCCCGGATCCAGGTCGAGCACACGGTCACGGAGGAGATCACCGACGTCGACCTGGTGCAGTCGCAGCTGCGGATCGCCGCCGGCGAGTCACTGGCCGACCTGAGCCTGACGCAGGAGACGATCACCGTCCGCGGTGCCGCGTTGCAGTGCCGCATCACCACCGAGGACCCGTCGGCCGGGTTCCGCCCCGACACCGGCCGGATCACCGCCTACCGGTCACCGGGCGGCGCCGGCGTCCGCTTGGACGGCAACGCGAGCCTGGGCACCGAGGTGGGCGGCCACTTCGACTCGATGCTGGTCAAACTCACCTGCCGCGGCCGCGACTTCCCCGCCGCCCTCGCGCGGGCCCGCCGCGCCCTCGCCGAATTCCGGATCCGCGGCGTGGCCACCAACATCAAGTTCCTCCAAGCCGTGCTCGACGACCCCGACTTCCGCGCCGGACGCATCACCACCTCGTTCATCGCCGAACACCCGCAGCTGCTCACCCAACGCAACTCCGCCGACCGCGGCACCCGGATGCTGAACTACCTGGCCGACATCACCGTCAACAAACCACACGGCGACCGACCCGAGACGATCCGCGCCGTCGACAAACTCCCCGCGATCGACCTCACCACACCCCCGCCCGACGGGTCGCGCCAGCGGTTGCTCGCCCTCGGCCCGCAGGGCTTCGCCGCCGACCTGCGCGCCCAGACCGCGCTCGCCGTCACCGACACCACCTTCCGCGACGCCCATCAATCGCTACTCGCCACCCGAGTGCGCACCCGAAGCCTGCTCGAAGTGGCCGGACACGTAGCCCGGATGACACCCGAGTTGCTGTCCATCGAGGCCTGGGGCGGCGCCACCTACGACGTCGCGCTCCGGTTCCTGTACGAAGACCCCTGGGACCGGCTGGCGGCACTGCGCGAAGCGGTGCCCAACATCTGCTTGCAGATGCTGCTGCGCGGGCGGAACACCGTCGGCTACACCCCCTACCCCGACACCGTCACCCGGGCCTTCGTCCGCGAGGCCGCCGACACCGGGATCGACATCTTCCGGATCTTCGACGCCCTCAACGACGTCGACCAGATGCGGCCCGCCATCGACGCAGTGCGCGAGACCGGCACCACCATCGCCGAAGTCGCCCTCAGCTACACGGGCGACCTCGCCGATCCCACCGAGACCATCTACACCCTCGACTACTACCTGCGGCTGGCCGAGCGGATCGTCGACGCCGGCGCCCACGTACTCGCGATCAAGGACATGGCCGGCCTGCTCCGCGCGCCGGCCGCCACCCGCCTGGTCACCGCGCTGCGGGAGAACTTCGATCTGCCGGTGCACGTGCACACGCACGACACCCCCGGCGGGCAGCTCGCCACCTATCTCGCGGCCTGGACCGCGGGCGCCGACGCCGTCGACGGAGCCAGCGCCGCCATGGCCGGCACCACCAGCCAGCCCGCCCTGTCCGCGATCGTCGCCGCCACCGCACACACCGACCGCGACACCGGCCTCTCGCTGGCCGCGGTGTGCGATCTCGAGCCGTACTGGGAGGCCCTGCGGCGGGAGTACGCCCCGTTCGAATCGGGCCTGCCCGCACCCACCGGCCGGGTATACACCCACGAGATACCCGGCGGGCAGCTGTCCAACCTGCGTCAGCAGGCCGTCGCCCTCGGCCTCGGCGACCGATTCGAGGAGATCGAGGCCCGCTACGCCGACGCCGACCGACTCCTCGGCCGGCTGATCAAAGTCACCCCGTCCTCCAAGGTCGTCGGCGACCTCGCGCTGGCGTTGGTCGGCAACCAGGTGACCGTCGACGAGTTCGCCAAAGACCCTGGCGCCTACGACATCCCCGACTCCGTGATCGGATTCCTCCGCGGCGAACTCGGCACCCCCGTCGCGGGCTGGCCCGAACCCTTCCGCACCCGCGCCCTCGCAGGGCGCGCCACCCCCCGGCCCGAGACACCCGTCTCCGCCGACGACGAGGCCGCGCTCGCCGGCACACCGACGCAGCGCCGCCACGCCCTCAACCGGCTACTGTTCCCCGCACCCACCCGCGACTACCTGACCCACCGCGACAAGTACGGCGACACCTCGACCCTGTCGGTCGACCAGTTCTTCTACGGCCTGCGCCAAGGCGAGGAACATCGGGTGCCGCTCGCCCCGGGGGTCGAACTGCTGATCGGCCTCGAAGCCATCTCCGAACCCGACGAGCGCGGCAACCGCACCGTGATGTGCCTGCTCAACGGCCAACTACGGCCCGTGTCGGTCCGTGACCGCTCCGTCCAAGCCGAGATCCCACCCGCAGAACGCGCCGATCGCACCGACCCGCGACAGATACCCGCACCCTTCGCCGGCGTCGTCACCCTCGGCGTCGAGGTGGGACAGGTCGTCGCGGCAGGCGACACCGTCGCCACCATCGAGGCGATGAAGATGGAGGCCGCCATCACCGCGCCGCGCGGCGGCACCGTCGTCCGTCTCGCCGTCGGCGGCGTGCAGCAGGTCGAGGGCGGCGATCTACTCGTGGTGATCGAACCGGTCAGCGAAGCCAGCGCGGACTGATCACTTCTCGGAGCTCTCGGTGGCCGCCCAGCTGCCCAGGAGTTCGAGTGCATCGGCTGTCGGCGTACCGATGGGAGCGGTGTACACGAGGAGCGTCAGGCCGGGATACGAGGGGAACTCCATTGCCTCGAAGTTGAGCTCGAGGCGTCCGACGACCGGATGATGCAGCGTCTTCCTGCCGGTGCGGTGGAACCGGACGTTGTGGGCCGCCCACCGGCAGCGGAAGTCCTCGCTGCGGGTGGACAACTCACCGATCAGCTCGATGAGCTGTTTGTCGTGCGGGTTGCGGCCCGCCTCGGATCGGAGCATCGCCGCGATGTCGTCGGCGGCGCGTTCCCAATCCGGGTAGAAGTCGTGCGCAGCGGGGTCGAGGTAGATGAAGCGTGCGTTGTTGGCCGGCCGCCTGGGATCGGCGAGGACGGGCGCGTAGAGGGCGCGCGCCATGTCGTTCGCGGCGAGCATGTCGTGCCGGGCGTTGCGTACCCAGGCAGGAGCGGTACCGATCGCGTCGAGGATCGGCTGAATACTCGGGGGCAAGCCCGTGATCTTCGGTCTCCGTTGGCGCGGAGGCACCGGTTGGGCGGCGCGGGCGAGGTCGATCAGGTGGGCGCGTTCGGCCTCGTCGAGCGCGAGCGCGCGCGATATCCCGTCGAGGACGGCGTCCGAGGCCCCGGCGAGGTTGCCGCGTTCCATCCGGACGTAGTAGTCGATGCTGACACCCGCCAGGAGGGCGACCTCCTCTCGCCGTAGGCCCTTGACCCGCCGCTGGCCCCCGTAGGCCGGTAGTCCCGCCTGCTCGGGGGTGATCCGCTCGCGACGCGAGCGGAGAAACTCGCGGACCTGGGCTCGATTGTCCATGTCGCCCACGGTACGAGCCCTGGACCGCCCCAGGGAGGTACTGGCGTTACCGGTACGACCAGACACTGCCGCCGGGTGCGATCCGCGCCTTGACTGGTGTGCGTGACGAAGACACGGACCACCGCCGCGACCGCGAACAGCGCCGCGATCTTGGCGATCATCCTGATCAGCTACTTCATGATCCTGCTGGACAACTCGATCATCTTCACGGCCCTGCCGAGGATCCACGCAGCATTCGACTTCTCGCCGGCCGGACTGGCGTGGGTGCAGGACGCATACACGCTCGTGTTCGGTGGGCTGTTGCTGCTCGGGGCGCGCGCCGGCGACCTGTTGGGCCGGCGCCGCGTATTCGTGTTCGGGCTGGCGGTGTTCGGCAGCGCTTCCCTCCTGATCGGACTGGCGCCCACTAGTTGGTGGCTGATCTGTGCGCGCGGTGTGCAAGGGGTCGGCGCGGCGATCGTCGCACCCTCGTCGCTGTCGCTGTTGACCGCGAGCTTCCCCGAAGGACGCCAGCGGGCGAAAGCGATCGCCTGGTATGGAGCCACCGCCGGCATCGGATCGAGTCTCGGCTTGGTGATCGGCGGTGCATTGGCAGACTGGGTGTCCTGGCGCGCCGGGTTCTTCCTCAACGTGCCCATCGCGGTGGCGATGATCGTCCTGGCTCCGCGCTTCCTCTCCCCGGTCGCCCGGGCAGCGGGACGATTCGATCTGGTCGGGGCTATCGAAGCGACGTTGGGCGTCGGATCGATCGTGTACGGCATCATCCACGCCGCCGACGCCGGCTGGGGATCGCCGACGACGGTGGTCGCCTTGATCACCGGTGGCGCACTGATCGCGGCCCTGGTCTACACCGAACGACGTGCCGCGCAACCGATCATGCCGCTGCGGATGTTCGGGAACAGGGAACGGGTAGGTGCCTACGTGTCCCGGCTGCTGTACATGGGCGCGATGATCGGCTTCTTCTACTTCATCACCCAGTACCTACAGGGCGTACTCGGTTTCACTCCGGTGGAGGCAGGGGTGGCGTTCTTCCCGATGACGGTGGTCAACTTCGTCGTCGCCCTGGCCATCCCCCGGTTGACCTCGCGCTTCGGCCCGGTCCTTCCGATGATCTGCGGCGTCGTGGCGACCCTGGCCGGGATGATGTGGCTGACGCACGTGCACGTCGACAGCTCGTACTGGGCGGCGGTCGCGCCGCCGATGATCCTGGTCGGTGCGGGCCAGGGCCTGGTTTTCGCACCGTTGACCTCGGCGGGTCTGGCCCGTGTCGTCGGCGCCGACGCAGGGGCTGCGTCCGGGCTGGTCAACACCTTTCACCAACTCGGAATGGCGCTGGGCCTCGGTGTACTGGTAACTGTCTCGGCCGGCTCCGGTCGCGACGTGCACACCGCAGCGGCGGCGATGACGGCTCAGGTCCGCACCGCTCTGTCCGCAGGAAGCGTGCTGCTGGGGTTGTGCCTGGCGACCGTTCTCACTCTGATCGTCCCGTCGATCCTCGCTGCACGCCGTCAGCAAGCCGGTCTCGCCGGGGCGCCGGCGCTCGAAATACAGCCGTGAACCCCACTGATCAAAGAACCTCACTGAATCAAAGGAGAACCCACCGATGAGCGAACCGACACCCGCCCAGCAGATGATCGGCGACTTCGCCCCCAAGCTCGTCGAACTCACCGACGACGTCCTGTTCGGCGACGTCTGGGCGCGCCCCGAGTTGAGCCCGCGCGATCGAAGCCTGGTGACGTGCGCAGCGCTGGTCACCAACGGCAGCATCGAGCAGTTGCGTGGACACCTCGGCATCGCCCGACGCAACGGACTGACCGAGACGGAACTCAAGGAGATGATCATCCACCTGGCGTTCTACGCCGGCTGGCCCCGCGCAATGTCGGCGATCACCCTCGCCAAACAGTTGTTCACCTCCGATCAGCCGCAATGACCCGCAGTCGATTCCCCACAACCGACGTCGAGCCCACACCGAGGAGGAACAAACCATGCGAGCTACGTTCATGTACGGCGCTGGTGACGTGCGCGTCATCGACGTGCCCGACGCCGCTGTAGAACACCTGACCGACGCCGTCGTGCGAGTGGTGCGAGCCTGCATCTGCGGGTCCGACCTGCACCC
>CAJCHX010000059.1 GCA_903970215.1 Acidobacteriaceae bacterium | reverse complement strand
GCCGCCGCCTTCAGGCGACGTAACATCGCCTGGTCGTCGGACGCGGTATCCCATCCTGGTTCGAGCAATGCATCAGCCACCGCTTCGCGCAGGTGGCCGTACACCCGCTTGAAGCCGAGCCACTCGACCGCGAACCGGTCGACGGCGGCGGTCTCCCCGCGGAGGACCGAGTCACGAGCCCTACGAGCCGCCGACAGCCCCTTTCGGGCGAGACGGTGACCGATGTCGGCGAGGGTACCCCCGTCGGCGAGCAGGTTAGCGATCACCCCGTTCACGCCGCCCAAGCTGTCGCCGATCCACTGACTGGGCCGTGGGCGTCATGATCGGCTGCATCGACGGGAACTGCGGCACCAGCATCGACAACGACCGGACGACCTCGGCCACCTGGCGCTGGAAGGGCAGTCCGATGTGGGGCAACAGGTCCTCAAGTCGGAGACCCGATGTCAGGCCAGCCAAGTCGAACCGGTCGCCCAATCCTCGTCCGGTACCACCTTCTGCGCCGGGAACTCCAGCGGCGGCAGCGTGGGAAGCAACCCAGACATGTCCACCAGGGGTGGCTTGGGCAGCCAGGCCGACAGGTCCATAGGCGGCAGCTTGGGCGCTGGCGTGGGGAACTCCGGCGGCGGCAGCGTGGGAAGCAACCCCGACAGTTCCACCCGCGGTGCTTTGGGCAGCCAGGCCGACACGTCCACGATCGGCAGGTCGGGCAGCCATGCCGGCATGTCCATGCGCGGTGGTTTGGGCAGCCATGCCGGCACGTCTATGGGCGGCAGTTCGGGCAGCAACACCGACATGTCCAGTGGCGGTTGGTCGAAGAGATGCAGTAGGCGGGCGACCGCCGGAACGGCGCTATCGTCGTCGGCCGTGGGGCGAGCTGGCCGCGGCAGTGGCCGATGGTGCGACAGCACCGATCGGCAAATCGACGTATCGCCCGAAGATATTCACCTGCGGCATGTTTCGTCCCTTCGCGCGTGCCGGCGTCGGGGGCTTCCCCCTGATGCTGCGGTCGACGGCGCCGGCGGTACCGGCGTCCTCTCCGGCGACACCGTCAGGCGAGCAGCGAAGGAGACACGGGATCCCGACACGCCCGACCTGACTGTGATGTGCCTGACATGTGACGGCACGGTTATTGATGGCGCCGAATGGCGAAGCTGCACCGATTCTGACCTGCGGTTTGTTAAAACTGTAAACACCAATCCTTACCACCAGTGAGAAGCTTTTCATTTCTTCGGCTAATTGGCTCACGCGGCGCTCCCGTCGAGGCGATCCGCAGTTGCCTCGGCACCGTTACCGTTGCTTCCAGCCGGGACGAACCGGCACAGGCCGTCAAGGAGGTGATCGCGTGGCTCGCCGCAGAGAACGGACGCACACCCAGCGCGTCCGCGTGGAAGTACGCCTCGATCGCGAGGTCGCGGACCGCCTGTACACAGTGGCCGAGTCCGAGGAGCGGAGCTTGTCCGCGGTGGTGCAGAGGTTCGTCGTCGCCGGTCTCGACGCCGTCGAACGGGGAGGAACAGGTCGCAGCAGATAGTCCAGCCCTGATCATGCGCTGAGCGCTCAAACACCGAAAAAGCCCCGGGCACCCACCCGAGGCCTTTCGAAGCGAACGGACCGAAGTCCGAATCACTCATTCTCTTTTCTAGATCCCTAGGAGGATCACTTGTTCATTTCAGCGTGTCCGCGCGCCCGTGTCAAGCATCGCGGGTGTGTGTCATGTGCGGTGGTGTCGTGCTGATGGCGAGATTCCGTGCGAAGACCAAGTCGGAAACGCCGTCGAAGCCGGCCGGTGGGGCGGCGCCCGTCGGGCAGGGTGCCTCGACCGCGCCGGATGTGCAGAACGTGCAGGCCTTCGCCCCTAGCCCCGCTCCGTCAGCGCTTGAGCTGAGGTGGGCGGGGGATCCGGCATCGTGGGTTCCTGTCGGGCAGGAGGCGCGGTTCGAGCGGTTGTGGGTGCTGGGTGTGCGTGGCGGGACGAAGCAGCAGCGCGAGGCTGCCGCACGGACTTCCGCTGCGATGCAGTGCAGACTTCCCGAGCGTGCGCACGGCAGCGATGTCACCGCCGCCCGGGCGGTGAGCGGGTATCTGGTGCGGCACGTCGGCGGAACACCGCCGTTCGACGTTGTCCGCGCGTTCAGGCGGCCGATCGTGGACGAGTACCTGGAGCGGCTTGCGACGACCGGCCGTGACCGCGGTCGGCATCAGATCCAGGGCCAGCTCTACAGTGTGGGCCGGCTGGTGCATCCCCACGAGTACCCGCCGGCGAAGCGGCTGACCTCACCGCGTCCGCGCCGACATCCAGCGGCGGGGGACAGGGCGATAGCCGACTGGTACGCCGCTGCCGGCGGACTCAGCGGCGAACATCGCAGCCGTGTCTTGCTGCTGCTCGATCTGGCACTGGGGGCCGGCGCGCGAGCCCGTGAGATCGGCGGACTCCGCGGAGTCCACATCACCGAGCACCGGCACCGCCGTCGCGCTG